>JAIPFV010000107.1 GCA_021736475.1 Spirochaetia bacterium
GATTTCAGTGACCGCAGTTCGCATAAGGACGGCCTGTTGCCCGGGGCCGAATACCGCTATCTGGTCAGTGCGGTGGATCTGTCGGGCAATGAGAGCCTGCGCAGCAGCATCACTCTGGAGGTGCCCGACCTGGTTCCTCCCCACAAGGTATTTTCTTTCAGTGCCAGGACCACCCGTCGGGGGAGCGTGCAGCTGCGCTGGCAGCCAAGCCTTTCCCGGGACCTGCAGACCCACCGTGTGTACCGCCGCCGCGAGGCAGATAAACAGGAACCGCAGCTGTATGTGGAGTTGCCCGCTGCGGAGACCTCCTACGAGGACACCCAGGTGCAAAGGGGCAGCGCCTATACATACTATGTCGTAGAAGTCGACGGAAATGGGAATGTCAGCGTGGAGTCGACCCATCGGCGGGTTGTACCGGTAGATAACAGCAATCCGGGCCCTCCGCAGGAACTTGCCGCGCAGCGTGTCGGCCGCCGGGTTCGCCTGTCCTGGGCCCCTCCGGAAGATGAAGATATAGTCGGGTATCGTATCTGCCGGGCCGCATATCCCTCCGCAAAAGTGCTCCGCATTACCAGTGAGTTGGTTCCAAACACCGAGTACTCCATAGATTTTACCACTGAGGCGGCGGTGTATACGGTAAGGGCTGTCGATTCTTCCGGGAATGAGGGCCAGGGCGTCTCGGTAAGCCTAAAAAAGGCTGAGGAGGAATAGATGCGAAAACCACGAGCACTGATATTCCTCTTAGTGGGTATTTTACTGAGCACTTTTTCTGCATCTGCCGAAGTGACTCTAGTCCGCCGGCTGCCGGAGAGCGGCAGCAATCAGGCTAAAGCTGAGTGGAAAAAACCGATGGGTCCGGGTGTAAGGACGACCACAGAGACCGTTGTACCGGCTGCCAGGCTGTCCGGACGACTGATTGTGGGGGGCTCCGGTTCCGGCACGAACGAGACGGCCAGCATTGAGGACTGGTCCACCGACTCGCTGCTCAACTACCGCGATTATGTTGGTGCCAACGGAGTAGTGGATATCGGTGCGCAGGCCTTTCGGGATACCGGTATTGACAGTTTTACCCAGCGCTACAGCGGTGATCTCGCTTACTCCACTCCCGATTTTTCTCTTACCCTGAGCGGAAACTACGATCAAAGTGAAACCCTTACTGCCGAGGGGCAGAGTGTAAGCAGCACCAGCGGACTGGGGCTTGTTATAAGTACCTCCGACAACGTGCGGTACCCATTTCAGTTGGAGTATGCCTCGTCCTGGGATGATCAAGAGTATTCCGACTCGCAGAGCGAGCTGGATGACCGACAGGAAGCAGATTATTCACTGGAGCTCTCCTCGCAGTTGCCCTTCGGCCAGGTGGTGTTCGATGTCGAGGGGCTGGTAGATATTCATCACGACCGGCTTGATGATGTGTCATCGCGGGGTTACGGGGGAACTCTGGCTGCGACGATACCGCTTTCGGAGGTCATTGGCTTTTATGCCGGCCTCGAACCGGAGTATTCGGAAACCGAGTATCAGATTACTGAAAACAGAACCAGGGAGCAGTCCCTCGGCAGTGACGCGGGGGTTTTGTTCACCTTTTCCGAACAATTTGAGGGGGAACTGCATGCCCGCCGCCGGGACGCCTGGCGAAGTGACCCGACGTTTGCCACGGACGATCTTTCCCACACGGAAGTGTGGAGCGGCGCTACCAAATGGAGCCTCATTGCTCCGGAGGAATTGACTACTACAGCCGAGTACAGCCTCTCGCGGGAGGCCGGCGGCAGTATCAGCCAGGACCTGGCCGGAGAATCGACCTGGGAGCAGGACGAGGGCTTGCTGAGGAAAGCCGGTGCAAAATCACGGATTATTCTCAGTAACCCGGAAGCTTCCACTTCCAGTGCGGAGGAACGGCAGAGTCTTCAATTAAGCAGTTTTCTGCTGCTCATGCCTGCCGATGAGATGAAAATAGACAGTGCCTATTCAGTGAACCGCGCGGAACAGCTGGATGAGGATATTTTACTGCAGCATGATGTCTCAGTTGATCTTTCGCATGCCCCTGTTGAGGGCCTTTCGTACGGATTCGGCGGAGCATATGGCTATGTGGATGAGAGCGCGCAGAGGGTCTCTACCTATTCAGGGAACAGCCGGCTGAATCTACAACCGATCTTCGGATACCGGCGGCTTGATCTCTCACTGTCCGAATTGTTCGAATTGGAAGATGTAATTGCCGGTCAGAACCTATTATCGAAGAGCACCTTTTCCTCCGCTGTACCCCTCTCCAAACAGTTCAGCCTGCGTTATCTCTTCAGCTGGGAGTGGGTGGATTTGGCCTCCGAAACTGCCGAAGACGGATCAGCGTACCAGCACAGCGCCGGCTTTACTCTGGCGGGGCAGGGCATCCCTTTTAGCGTGAACAGCAGCTACCTGGTGGGACACGGCTTCCGGGGAGTACAGCATCAGGTAGACGCCCGTTTGGACGTGCCGCTGATGGAGTCTTTCAGCGTAATTTCAAAATTTAGCTATAGATATGCAGAGACGGTAGACTATGAAACTCCATTTCTGTTTTCGACCTTTGCCCATTATGAATTCTAAAAGGTGCTGCAGTTGGATGGTTGGCTTGCTCATGCTCTGGGTGGGCAGCCTTCCCCTTGCAGCCGATGCACTGCAGCAGGCGCTACTATACTATAACCGTGGAAAATTTGCAGAGGCCACGCAGCTGCTCGAACCGCTGCGTGATCAGGGACGCCTGGAAGCCTCCGGATGTGCCTTGCTGGCAATGTGCTATCTCAACACCCAGGATGTCGAGGCCGCTCGTCAGGCTGTCACCATAGCTTCCCGCCTTGATCCGGATGATTATCTGGTGCAGGTGGCCCAGGGTAACTTGCATCTACACCTGGGCGAGTACCGCCGGGCAGAAGCGCTGTTCCAGCGACTGCAGGCCGCATTTCCGCAGCGGGGAGAAACCCGACAGGGCTGTGTACAGGCAATTATCGGTCTGTCTCTCGAAGCCGTGCAGCGCGGCGATTTCGATGCCGCCGCCGATCAGGCAGATCGTGCTTTAGGATTACAGCCGAACAATCCGCAACTTTTATCCCATAAAATATCTGTGCTGCGGCAGACCGAGCGGCTGCAGGAACTCGAGCAGGCCTACCGCCGGTATCTTGAGCTTCGACCTGCCGGCGCCGATGCCCATGCCGGACTGGGAGTGCTTCTGAATGCGCGTGGTGAAGAATCACGTGCCCGGGAGCATTTTGAAAAAGCAGTACAATATGACACTACCGATCCCAAACCGTATCTCGAACTGGGTACACGGGCCGCTGCCGAGGGGGAGCTTGGCCGGGCCCGCGCTCTGGTGCAGGAAGCGGTGGGTAAGGCGGTGCACATGTTCAACAGCTACCGCATGCAGGCTGCCCGGGAGATGGAGCGGGAGAATACGCAGGAAGCCGAGCGTCTGCAGCGTCTGCAATCCCTTTCGGATGAATCGATGCGGCCGAAGCGGATTTTAGAAGAGTCGCTGTCCGTGCTGACCGGTTTGTATGCGGATGCAGAGGCAAAAGCACTCCTACAGGATTTGCATCGGCTGGCCGACTGGTACTCCTCCTCAACGGATGTGCGGACCGTGCTGGCTGAACAGCTGATGGCCGCCGGCTACACTGCCCAGGCCCAGACCGAGTGGAGCGTACTGATTACACAGTATCCGTACTATTACCGCGCTCAGCTCGGTTTAGCCGAGTGTCACCGCCGGCAGGGCCGGCTGACCAAAGCCGCCCTGGCAGGACGCCGGGCTCTGGATCTGGCCCCAGAGGAACCGAAGGTATACCGCAGCCTCGAGACTATTTACCGCCAGATGGGTAAGCCGGAGGTGTATCTGCAGGTTCTGGAGATGCAAATTATGAAGGATAAGTACAATATCTTGCTCTACGAACAGGCCTCCGGCGCTGCCGCGGCAGTTGGTGATGAGCCGCAGGCGGAGCTTTTTAGAGAAAGGGCCCAGATGCTGAGGGAATATTACAAAACACATTCGTCCCCCGACGAGTAGGCCAATGAAGGGATGGCCACTATTTGAACAAGGCCGTTGAACAAAGCCGTTAAACCGAAACCGTTGAAGCGTCCGGGATGGCTCTTTATACTGAAAGCATGATTGACGAAAAAACCGCCGCTGAACTATTTACATACGCAATGAAAGTTGAACCGCGAACTGTCTCTCCTATGAGCTACGGCCGCTTTTCCGAAAGTTTCATTGTGGGCGGCCCGCCGGAGGCTACAGGTTCCAAAGGCGCGCCCTTGGGCTATGTACTCCGGGTGGCCCCTCCGGATTCACTGTTGCAGCTGTTTTACGAATACAGAATGATGCGGCAGGAGCCGGAGATTCACTGCCGGGTGCGGGCGGAAACCACCGTTCCGGTTCCGCGCATCCTGGCCCACGATTTTAGCCGGGAGCTGATAGACCGGGATTATCTGGTGATGGAGCGCCTGGATGGCCATCAGTTGACCAGACTGGGCCCCTCGGCGATAGGCCGGGCAATGGAGGAGCTGGGCGGATATGTGGCCCAGCTGCACGGGGTGCAGGAACCGCAGAACCGATTTGGCTATGTGGGGGCCCACAACTGCATGCCGCCACAACCGGACTGGCAGTCGGCTTTTTTCGAGATGTACCGGCGACTGCTCGACGACATTGTTGAAACAAACATCTACGACCGGGAGACCGCCGACTGGGCGCTTTCTCTGCTGCACTCCCATGCCCCGGTGTTTGAACATGCAGAAGTCTCTCGCTTGTGTCACGGCGACCTGTGGGTGGAGAATGTACTCGCCACCGCAGAGGGTGAGGTAAGCGCTGTGCTGGATTTCGACCGGGCTTGCTGGGGCGACATAGAGTGGGATCTTGCCATTGCCGATTACTGTGGTATGACCCGCGAGGAGTTCTGGCGGGGGTACGGGCAGGCGGATTTCCGGCGGGATCGGTCTGCTGAGGTTCGCCGGCTGTTTTACCTGCTGTATGAACACCAGAAGTACATCGTTATTTCGATGAGCAGCCGCCGGAACGACCCGCAGGGGGCCCGGCGCTATGCCGACCAGTCGCAGCAGATTATGCGGCGCTTTAAGGAGAGCGGCCGGGTCGATATCTGAAAAAAATGGGGGCCTCCGCTTCGAAGGCCCCCCAGAAATATAAAAACGAGAGATATAAAAAAGAGGAGTGCTAGTTGCTGCGCCTCCAGCCGTAACCGTTGCTGGAACCGTAGCCGGGCTGCATTCCAGGCTGTTGGTAGCCGCCTCGGGGTGCTCTACCTCCGCCCATCATACCTGGGCCTCTGTCGTACCCATAGCCGCCCATCATACCGGGCCCTCTGCCGTACGCAGAACCGCCCATCATGCCCGGGCCGTGGTGTCTCTGGCCCCATGCATAGCCTCCGGTACCCAGGTCGTACTCCTGGCCACGTACCGTTACTTTCTCGAGCCGCAGGTACTGTTCATCCTCATCGCTGCTCCAACGGGTACCGGGAATCAGAAATCCTTCGACACTGATGGTCTGACCATTTTCGACCTCTAGGTCTTCGGCCAGGAACATCGGATACATCAGCTCGTAGACCTCGCCGTCGGAGCTGTGCAGACGGGTGTGGCCGGCGGTAAACTCAACAGTACCGCTGATCTCTAGTTGTTCCAGCTGTTGCGGATTTACCGCGGGATTGTTGGACCATCCGTAGGGGCGAGTGCCGGGCTGGACCGGTTCAGCCTGTTCTTGCATACCTTCGGCCATCAGCGGCATAGCAGCTGCTGCCAAACTTACCATCAAAACCGTTATAAAAATAATTGAACGCTTCATGTTATTGCCTCCTTGAAGCTTGTTTTTATGTTACAAAACAAACATAGGGGAAAGATGTGAAGGAAATATGAAGCAAGTATGTTGATTTTCTATGCGCTGAGAAAAGCCTATTCTTCGAGGTCGTCGGAAAGGTCTTCTTGGTCATAAGGTTTTGTTTCATCTGCCTGTTGAAGGCTTGCACGTCGCAGCTCACGCCGTTCTCCCCAGCGGCGTACCAGGAAAAAGGCGGCAAAGGTGGTGCGCGGATAGGGGTGGTAATGTTCCTGGTGACGGCGGGGGAGGAAAGGGACCAGCATAAGACGGGAGAGGCTTAAGATTACAAATGCGGCCAGTACGACGCCGATAAACAGAAACAGACCGTTCGGTCCGAACAGGCTCATGCAGACACTGGCTCCGTAGGGGCCGGCGGCCGAGCCGATTCCATAGAATACCACTAAGGCGCTGGCTGCGTGTACCATCTCATTATGGGTGAGCTGGTCGTTCAACAGCGCGATGGATAGCGAATACAGGGGCATACAGAAAGCGCCGAACAGAAAAGTCAGCACGTACAGTGGCATGCCGGCCGCACCGACTAAAGCGATACCTCCCGCAGCAGCAGCGCTGAGGCCGGCGCCGGCCAGGATGGTGATACGGCGGTCGCTGCGGTCGGAGATCCAGCCCAGGGGCCATTGTGAGGCTAGTGCCCCCAAGGATAGCGAGAGCATGAGGGTTCCGATTCCGCTTGCACTAAAGCCCGAGTTTTGCCCAAACAGCGGGGCCATTCCCCACATTGCTTCTGCACTCATCCCGCTGAGAATTACCCCAAAACCCGCCATCGGCGATTTTGCAAAGGTTTTTATGGGGCGGAAGGGGGTTCTATCGACCTGGGGTACTCCTGAAACCTGGGCTAGGGCCAGGGGTACCAGTGAAAGAGATACCAAAATGCTGGTTACTGCAAACAGTTCAAAACCCGCCGGAGGCCATATGGCTATCAAAGGCTGTCCGGCACCCATGGCCGCCAGATACACCAGGCTATACATACCAAGGATGCGGCCGCGGTTATAGGTAGAGGTTGAAGAGTTCAACCAGCTCTCAACGATTACCAGCATTCCGGCGATAAATATGCCGTACAAGCTGCGAAAGAGGATCCAAGCGATAGGGTCAATTACAATTAAGTGGGCCAGGGATGTAGCTGAAGCCAGAGATGCAAAGGCGGCAAAGGTACGAACGTACCCTACAAAGCGAATGAAGCTTACCACTAGAATCGACCCAATGATAAAACCGATAAAATAGGAGGAGATGATTACTCCGATCATCTGGCTGGCGAAGCCCTCTATATTTCCACGCAGTGCAACAGCAGTGCCCTGCAGGGCACTGCCGGCTCCTAATAGGAATACAGCGGTGAGTATTGCGGTTATGGTGGTTCGTGGATGCTCGTGTTCCTGAATTTGGGGATGCATAATTCTAAGTACCATATCTTAGCGGGCAGTAGCAATACCTTTTGTAAAGACTATGATGAGTAAGGCAGAACAGGAGAGTATTAAACTTGACCTTCCCCTTATGTAGTACTATGTTAAAACCACCTTAAAGACTGAAAGGAGAGGGAAATGGCACAATTTGATATAACGTTGATTGAAGATTATCGCAGTATTGCTGCGGATGGCGATGAAAACAGTATCGACAGGTTGAAGTCTACGTTTCTTGAAGATTTGCCGGAAGGGTATGACGGGGAGGATCTGTTTAGTGAAGCTGCCGAGCAATTTGAAGCGGAGGAGCTTGGAGCAATTTGTGCAGAGCTAATTCTTACTCTGACAGCCTCATGCGAGCGTGATGATTTCCATAACTGGGATTATGATCATCTGACGTTTATCATTGAACTGTCCAACAACTATGGGTTTCATCTGCCCCAGAACTTGTTAAACGGCCTGCCTGAACAGCTGATTCTCCTAGTAGATTCAGATAAGGTGGAAAAACCGGGATGTGATTAAATTTTTCCCGCCCCCCCTTTTCGATGAGCGTTTTTTTTAGTAGTTTATATAAGAGATCATTGATATCTTTTCTTCACGTCCAATCTTCACGTAGATCACCATAAAGAATAATTGTTGAAGAGCTTATTAATGAAGAAATTTACCTAGGGGGAAATATGAAAATTGAGAACAATAAGGTTGTAAGTATTGATTATACCTTAAAAGACGATGCTGGAGAGGTACTTGATACATCTCAAGATCGTGAACCGCTCGCTTTCATTCACGGAAGCGGTAACATCATTCCGGGCTTAGAAAATGCCCTGGAAGGGAAAGAGAAGGGCGAAGAACTCGCCGTGACTGTAGAGCCGAAAGAGGGCTACGGTGAATATGACGAATCACTGATGTTTGAAGTAGGGAAAGAACAGTTCCAGGATGCTTCCCAGATTCAAGAGGGAATGCAGGTTCAAGCTCAGAATAATGATGGACAGGTACAGATTTTCACCATCAAATCGATTGGCGAAGAGAAGGTTACCCTGGATGCTAACCATCCGCTGGCAGGGCAGACTCTCCATTTTGATGTAGCTGTGTCCGATGTGCGTGAACCTACTAAGGAAGAGCTCGATCACGGTCATGCACATTAAGTTTCATTATGAAATTTCGTTATCAAATAAGAAGGCTGCCTTAAAGGGCGGCCTTTTTTTGTACTCTGCTGTGCTCCTTGAAGGGATATTTGTTTTTATATATACTCACTCTCGGCGTATTCTACGTGTAGTTTAGAAGGATAATGAGTGTATGGGTGAGTGTGAATTTATAGAAAACTGTCCCTTTTTTAACGGGCAGCTGGCTGAAAAGCCGGTCGAAATTGAGAAACTGAAAGAGGATTATTGCCGAAGCAACAATCTGCACTGTGCTCGGTATGTTATTGCAATGGCCTTGGGAAAAGAAAAAATGCCTTCGAACCTCTACCCGCATGAGAAAGAGGTTGCATATAATTTGCTTGCCGAAGAGGGTTAAACTGATAAGTAAGCAAGAGATTCAAGTCGCTTAAGACAGTCGCTTAAGACAGAGAAACTTGGGCTTCCCTGATGACGGTATGCTCAGGCGGAAATTGCAGCTGCTTCAGTACCATGAGCCAGCTTTCCGCAGCACCCAGGCTTACCGAAAAAGTTTTCTGATTTGCCGGGTGCTCGAATTGTAGGAAACAGGAACGTAGAAACATCTCTTCGCTTGCAAATACTTCTTGAAACAACTGGTTTTGACGTTTATCCCCATGCAGATTATCACCGATAACCGGATGACCCAGACCATCCAGATGGCTGCGGGCCTGGTGGGTTTTACCGGTCAGAAGTTCTACCTGGACTAAGGTATAGCGGGTCTCACGCAGTTCGCTCATTTCGGCCGGCAGCAACTCCTGGGGCAACGCGCCGTGAGCCAGTGGTTTTATCCGGCTTTCAGCCTCCACATATTTTTTCTCATCGCTATAAAAATCCCGGATTGGACGGTCGGTGAAAACCTCATCGGCTAAGTGTCCGCGGACGAGTGCCAGATAACGTTTTTCGACTTTATGCGCTTTAAATTGAGCTGTAATTGAGGCGGCCGCGTCCTTCCTCAGGGCAAAAACAACTGCCCCGGAGGTGCGGCGGTCCAGCCGGTGGCAAATGAGTATTTTTTTTTGAACGATCCCCCCCAATATATTTATGCAGTTAGGTTGGTTTTGAGTATAGTGGTTCGAGTGCATAAGCAGCCCTGAGGGTTTATCAATGACCACCATTGAAGAATCCTGATAGAGGATGGGTATTTTCATTGAGCTATCTTCACTATGATTGAAAGGTAGCTAATGATTGGGTGAAGGGCGGACGGGCTACTCCGTATTCGGTCACAATTGCAGTAATATAGCTGTGCGGGGTAATATCGAAGGCCGGATTATATACCTCTATCCTGTCGGGAGCAATTTGGCATGTACCGACGTGGCTAAGCTCCTCCCGGCTGCGCTCTTCAATCGGGATTTCCTGGCCGCTTTCAATTTCATAATCAATAGTCGATACAGGTGCAA
>JAIPFV010000108.1 GCA_021736475.1 Spirochaetia bacterium
ACATCTACATATTCATTAAACATTTCCACATAGTCGGTTCCAATTATCTCTGTTGCCACGGGCATGCCGTACGCATCACCAGCCTCTCTTAGCAGTTTCAAGCCCTCTTCTCCCAGCCCCTGAAAAGAGTATGGGGAGGTTCGCGGTTTAAAGGCACCACCGCGCAGCATAACCGCTCCGGCCTCGTAGGCGTGGGCGGCGGATTCCATCATTTGTTCGCGGCTTTCTACGGCACATGGACCGGTAATTACTGCAATGCGTCCGCTTCCGATTCTGACCGGCCCGATACTGACAATAGTATCTTCTTTCTTTAACTCGCGGGAGGCCAGCTTGTAGGGTTTTGAAATGGGTATTACCCGATCAACCCCCGGCAACAGCTCGACCTCGCGCATATCCATTTGTACTCGTCCAACTGCCCCGAGGATGGTATCCTCTTCACCGACGATTTCACGGACTTTATACCCGTGTTGCTCTAAAAAAGTACGAGTTTCCTGTTTTTCATGAGGGTGTATCCCCTGCTTTAGAACGATGATCATTCAGTTACGCTATTTAGATAGCTTGTTCCTGTCAACTACATTGGTCGTGTTTTTTCCGCTTTTCCCCGGCTTAGCAGTTACTGAGGCTACTTTCAGTGAAGCCTCAAACTCCTGCTGCAGCTGCTCACGGTACTCTAGGATCTTATTGATATGCTCCAGTGTCATCCTCGGCGCACCCTGCTCATTCACACGCCTGGGGCCCGCATTATACATCGCCAGGGCGGTAACCTGGTTCTCGCCCTGTTCCAGGCAGTACTTTAGATAGGCTACTCCATGGACTATATTCTCCTCCGGATTGAAAAACTGGCTTTCCCGTAGGTTTGGAAAGGACCGGTTATTCAGCTGGAAAACACCGCGATCAATTGAGTTCTGATTATAATTCACCGCCAGCGGATCAAAACGGCTCTCTACCCATGCCAATGCAAAGGTCAAACTTACCGGGAGCTGGTGACGCTCACTCTCTCGTAATATATATTCGGCTATTTTCGTAGAACCGGTCTGTTGGGTAAAAAAGTCCTGGACTATCCCTCGATATGTGGGGTTGGTGTATATCTCATCTAGATTATAAGATTCCTGTGACTGGGCTGAGTTGGATAGTTCGTAGCTGGTTTTCATTACCGCAGCTTGTTCTTCAGCCTGCGTGCGAGTCTGTCTAGTACCGTTTATACCGGTCGAAAAAGCAAGAAACAAAGTAAAAGCAGCAGCTAATAGAATAAAAAGTCTTAAGCGACGTGCGATAATTCCCCTCCTCGTGTTAAAATTATCTGATCTGTACACCACAAATATAAGAAATTTCGAGGCTATAAGGTAGCCAAAAATGGATATTTTAACCAATATAGCTAAGGTAATATGAATTCAGAACTTGGACTAGGCTGCTGGGCCTTTGGCGATGAATATTGGAGCTCCTCCGACTCAACATATTCACATCGTGAAACTGTACGGGTTATTCGTGCCGCCCTGCGGGCAGGGATCGCTCATTTCGACACCGCTCAAGGCTACGGCAACGGTGTATCCGAACAAGTCACAGGACAACAGCTGCGTCAGATTCGCCGGTCCGTCAGCATCGCCAGCAAAACCTACCTCCGGCCGGCCTCTACCGTAGAGCAGGGAATTGAGAAGAGTCTCCGCCGTCTTTGCACTGACTATATCGATATTTTCTATCTGCACTGGCCTAAGCCGTCACAGGATCTGCGGCCGCAGATTGAAGCCCTCGAAAGGGCCCGTCAAAAGGGTTACATCCGTGCCATCGGCCTAAGTAATTTTTCTGCCCCCCAGATACAACCTCTTCTGTCCGCGGGACAGATCGATTATTGTCAGTTCGGCTATTCCCTCCTGTGGCGGACAGCGGAGCTGAGCCTCGTTCCGTTCTGCAGAAAACACAATATTCGCATGGTGAGTTACAGTTCACTGGCCCAGGGGCTGCTGGCCCACCCTCCCGGCTGGGCTGAATCCCTGCCGCCGGAAGATCCCAGACACCGATTGCTGTTTTTACAGCCGGAGGTCTCTCCCCGCCTGCAGCCGATACTACAGCAGCTATGGGACTACAGCCGCAAGATAGGGATTACCGGCGCCCAACTCGCCCTGGCGTGGAATCTGTCCCGACCGTGGAACCGCTATACCCTGTTTGGAGCCCGAAGGCCCAGTCAAGTTGAAGAGTGTTCCCAGGCCGGCAGTATTCACCTGCCTCCGGAACTTATCGAGAAGATAGACGCACTCACCACTCCCTTGCTACACTTATGGCCTGAGTCGGAAAATATTTTCGGCCATCGGCCATAAGTTGTAACTTAAAGCAATAAGGAGCTGCTGTGCGCATACCTTCCCATTCCGCTGCCGCAGAAATCGAAATTAAAAGGTCCCGCTTTATTGCCCTGGCGAAGCGCGTAGATACGGCGGGCCAGGCTAAGCAGGAACTTAAGACCGCCTGGGAGGCATACCCCCAGGCCAGCCACATTGTATACGCCTTTCAGGTTGGAAAGCGGGGGGATATCTTTGGTCTAAGTGACGACGGAGAGCCCCACGGCACTGCCGGAAGGCCGGTACTCGAGGTTGTGAAGGGCAGCGGAATAAGCAACCTGCTGATTATGGTGGTCCGCTACTTTGGCGGCACCAAACTGGGAACCGGGGGGCTGGTAAAAGCCTATACCAGCGCAGCTCAGGAGGTGTTAGCCGCCCTGCCAACCGAGGAGCTCATACAGAAACGCCGATTTTTCATAAGCCTTCCCTATTCCCTCTATGAGCCGGTCCATAAGCTGCTGCAATCTCACGGAGCAGAAATTGAAGGCGAGGAGTTTTTGACTGAAGTCAGCCTGTCGGGCAATCTTCCCCAATCAGAAACTGATACAGTCCAGCGTGCTCTGCTCGAATTATCTGCCGGAGAGCTTGAGTTAGAATTTGTTGAAGAGAGCTTGTAGATAATTCTTATCCTCAGTCGTCAATTGCCGGCAATCGATATAAAAAATCACACCACTCTTCATAAAAACCGGCTAACGAGTCATAGCCCGGCGGGGCATCTCCGCTGATTGGAAGCACTAGACTTACCTGCAGATGATCCAGCGGTTTGAGGGTCCCCATAAAGTTCCACTGACCAGTCACCGGCTCAGAATACTGCACAATAACTGCCCGACGCCCCAGCGAAGGTCCATCCATGGAGCAGGTATTCACTATACCGTCGTTCTCCCACCACAGTTGCGGTTCTGAATCGATTCCACCAGGGAGCTCCCGGAGGGATCCCATATATCGGGCTAAAGGATGCAGCAGCAAACTCATGCCCTCCATGGGGACATGATATCCCCCCTCATCTACAGACATGGTACGGCTGGTTGCCCAGGAAAAGTAGTACACCTCCCTTTGAGTTGAAGTCCTCTCATTCAGCCGCTGTGCTCCCTGGAGAGTCAGGTCGTAGTAACTAAAATCCTCGGTCTGCCTCCAGAGGTCCTCGTTTATCACCCGTCTTACAAAGCCTGCAAAAGACTCATTCGGCTTTTTTAGTGTGCTCCAATGCTGCACATGCAGCTCAATCAGCGGATCCTCCTTTTTCAAGCTCGAAGAGGCCACAAGCCGGGCAAATATCTTTTCCAACAGTCCGGAATTGCGAAAGCGTGTGGTAAGGGTCGTCCCGTCATGAGGAGTAGCAATAGTCGTGATACTGCTCACCCAGGAGTGACCGCCCAAAAACAGTTCCGAGAGCCCCCCGGACCCGGAGTCCTCTATTGCAACAATTTCTTCCCGATCGCCTTGTGCCAGCAGCTCTGTCAGTAGACGAGCCGTCTGCCCGCCCATGCTGTGTCCGACCAGGTGCACGGAACGATGGCTTCCCCATTCGGGATAAACCCCGGGATAATACTCGCCATAGCGGGCATGCCCGTACTTTTGGGAATGCGCCTCCCCGTAATCCACCACGCCGCCTTTAATATAGGCGTACAGCTCACAGGCACGGTCCCAGTTAGAAGAGACCGGTCCTACTTCCGCAGTATATACTTCAAAACCCGAACTTCGAAGCCGTTCCTCTAAATCGACTGTACCTCCCCAATAGGGAAAACTAATCCCCGTCTCGGAGCTAGAGCCAAACCCCATAAAGCCGTGCACAAAAATTATAGGCCGGTTCATAGGGCTTCTCAAAGTCTTGTTCAGAGGCAGCTTGCCTGCCTCCGGACCCTCGGTCAATTGCGGGTTGAGTTTATACGCAGTGCCGGCACACGCCGTCAGCAAGAGGAGTATACTAGAAGCAAAGATTAAGAGACCCTTATAATTCATAGCCTTAGATTATTAATAATTTTCCCATTGTCAACTGTCTCAAGCTGCGCAATAATGACAGAATAAAGGAGTTATACTTATGAAGGAAAGAATACTAGTAATTAATCCCGGCTCAACCTCTACAAAAATTGCAGTTTTTGAAGCTGAGCAGGAGATCCTTAACGAGACCATTCGTCACGATGCCGATGAGCTCGCCCAATTTGACAGTATAACCGATCAGTATGATTTCCGCTCAAATATCATCCAGGAAAGTCTAAAATCCGAAGGCATCGATCCCAGCAGTTTTGACGCGGTAATCGGCCGTGGAGGGCTTCTTAAACCCATCCCCGGTGGAGTCTGGGCGGTAAACGAGCGCATGACCGCAGACCTTCGGGCAGGAGTAAGCGGCCAGCACGCCAGCAATCTGGGCGGATTAATTGCCCATGAAATTGCCCACACATCCCAAGCACCCAGCCTTATTGCCGATCCGGTAGTGGTGGATGAATTACAGCCCCTTGCCCGTATCTCCGGACATCCGGAACTGCCGCGGATTTCAATATTCCACGCACTGAATCAAAAAGCGGTGGCACGCAGGGCAGCTGCAGAAATGGAAAGAGCGTACGAACAGTCCAATTTAATTGTAGCTCATATGGGTGGAGGAATCTCGGTTGGCGCCCATAAAAATGGAGAAGTTATCGATGTAAACAACGCCCTGAACGGAGAGGGGCCCTTTTCTCCGGAGCGCTCCGGCACCCTGCCTGCAGGACAACTGGTAGAGCTCTGCTTCTCCGGAAAATACAGCCAAAAAGAGATCATGAAGATGCTCAAAGGCAAGGGCGGTTTCATGGCCTATCTCGGCACCTCCGACGGACGGGAGGTCGATCAACGGGGACAGCAGGGGGAAGAGCTTGCGGAGCTTGTCTTTCAAGCTATGGCGTATCAGGTAGCCAAAGAAATTGGAGCTTTGGCCAGCGTATTCTCCGGCCGGCTTGACGGGATAGTGCTCACCGGCGGACTGGCCTACAACGACCGGCTTACCACTCTAATCAAGGAAAGAGTAGAGTTTATCAGCCGGGTTCTTATCTACCCCGGAGAAGGTGAAATTGAAGCCCTGCGGGATGCGGCCCTGCGGGTGCTTCGCGGAGAAGACAAAGCTCAGGTGTACGGCTGAGCCCCATATATTGATATCACGCGGGAAATGTCTTATCCTACTGTAGTGGGGGACAGGCACAATGTTAGTAGAAGCAGAGATTTGGACAGTCGCACGTACCGATCAGGGAAACGCGGTCTTAGTACGCCCGCTTGGAGCCGAGCTTGCAGTTCCTATATTCATCGGACAATTGGAAACCCAGTCCATTCTTATAGGTATGGGGAATGTTCCTATGCCCCGCCCATTGACCCACGATCTATTTCTTTCGCTGCTCAAAGAACTGGAAGTAGAGCTGGAGCGTATTGAAATCACTTCCCTTAAAGAGGGCACCTTTTTTGCTAAACTAATTTTATCCAAGCCGGATAGTTCACTTTCAATTGATGCCCGGCCTTCGGATGCGATGGGCATAGCCGTGCGTCACAAATGTCCTTTATACATAGAAGAATCGGTAGTTGACGAGGCGGGAATCCCTCTTAGTTCCATTAGTGAACAACCCATCGAAGGAGAAATAGACCCTCTGAAACAAGAAAAGGAGGAGCTTCAGCAAAAGCTCGACCAGGCAGTAACGGAGGAAAACTACGAAGAGGCCGCCCGAATCCGTGATAAAATGAAAGAACTTGAAGATAATAGTTGATAACCCTTCAGTAGGCGTTGTCTCTGAGGAGCATTCATGCAGTATCCATTTCAAAATTTCTATTTAACCCAGTCAAAATCAAAGGGTAGACGTGTATCCCAGATGCGTGTCCGGTTTCACATATCCCGCTTTTCACGAGACCGTTACCGCTTTTCTGAGGCACTTTTTTCTAAAGAGGGTCATGTAATCAGCACCGACCAAAAAGCGGTGGTTCAACTGGTTGAAGCAATTAACAAAAAAAGAAATGTAAACCGTTATCCTCAACTGAGAGCTTCTGCCGCAGAAGTATATGCCCTGGCGCTGCTGCACGAGATTTCACACCATGTAGTTCATCTCTATATAGAGGAGCACGGCTCTGATATCTTCACTCAGCTGGATCAGCATCTCCGCCAGGAGCTTGGTGATGCACAAGTTGAAGATTCCCTTACAGCTATGATCGACCATTACCCCCCCGCTCCGGTGTACAGCGGAGAAGAAACTGCGAAGGAGCATCTGCACAAAACCGATCAAGAGCGACCCAATACAGAAATATATCTCGAGGAGATGCTGCTGGTGTGGTTGAGCAATCTAAACCCGGCTTTAAAACTGTATCATGAACTGATTGACGACACAGCCCTCACCACCGAGAGTAATTATAAACAGGTAGTAAAAACAGCCTACCTGTTCTTCGAACAACTCCCCGGAGTCGGAGATACGGCTCTTAACTTGATCGATTTTCTGCAGGTACCCGCCCATGAGGCGCCCCACAGTATTTTAGCCCAGCTAAACTACGTGGTTGGTCATTGGACAAATTATTTAGGCCCCTATGCCGAAAAACTGCTTCGCGGCATCGATTACTTAAAAGAGGAACAGCGCCCAAGCTTTCCTCCAGGACCCGGACCCAGTAGAACCCCCGATTACTCCAGCTTGGAATTTGACTACGAGGCATTCAGCCAGGACACCGTCTGGATGCCCCAGGTAGTTCTACTGGCAAAAAGCGCCCTTGTGTGGCTTGACCAGCTCACCCGCTCCTATGGCAGAACAATTCACCGGCTGGACCAAATTCCCGATGAAGAGTTAAACCGGCTGGCGGATATGGGCTTTAACGCCCTCTGGTTGATCGGACTTTGGGAGCGCAGCAGCGCATCTAAAACTATCAAACGCTCCTGTGGCAATCCTGAGGCCGAGGCCTCCGCATACTCCTTGAAACGGTATGAAATTGCAGACGAACTCGGCGGCTGGGAGGCTCTGCATAATTTGGCTGATCGCTGCAACCGCCGGGGAATCCGGTTGGCCAGCGATATGGTGCCCAACCACACCGGAATTGACGGAGACTGGGTATATGACCATCCCGACTGGTTTCTACAGCTGCCGGACCCACCCTACCCCTCCTATACCTACAATAGCCAGAATCTCTCGGATCATCCGGATGTCGGCATATATCTTGAAGACCACTATTACGACCGAACCGATGCCGCCCTGACCTTTAAGTGGCAGCACTTTCCCTCACAGCAGACCCGATACATCTACCACGGAAACGACGGTACTTCCATGCCATGGAACGATACCGCCCAGCTTGATTTCCTAAACCCGGAAACCCGGGAAGCGTTGATTCAGACTATTCTGCATGTGGCGCATAACTTTTCGATTATCCGCTTCGACGCTGCCATGACCCTGGCCCGCAAACATATCCATCGTCTGTGGTACCCGGCTCCCGGCAGCGGCGGCGATATATCCGGCCGCTCACAGTACGGTATGAGCAATGAGGAGTTCTACCGCCGTATGCCCCAAGAGTTCTGGCGCGAGGTGGTAGACCGGGTAGCTGCGGAAGCTCCGGAGACCCTGCTGCTGGCAGAGGCCTTCTGGATGATGGAAGGTTTTTTTGTGCGGACCCTTGGAATGCACCGTGTGTATAACAGTGCATTTATGAATATGCTGAAAAGTGAAGAGAATGAGAAATACAAAAATACCATCAAAAGTACTATCAGCTTTGAACCGGAGATCCTCAAGCGCTTCGTAAATTTTATGAACAATCCCGATGAGGACACCGCCATCGCTCAGTTTGGCGACGGTGACAAATATTTCGGAGTCTGCACCCTGATGGTCACTATGCCCGGACTGCCGATGTTCGGGCACGGACAAATTGAAGGCTACCATGAAAAATACGGAATGGAATACCGAAGGGCCTATTGGAACGAAATTCCCAATTGGGACCTGATCAACCGGCACTACCAATCGATTTTCCCGTTGATGAAAAAGCGGTATCTCTTTGCCGACTCGGAGAACTTCCGTCTGTATGATATGTACCGGGAGAACGGCGAAGCCGATCACAACGTATTTGCCTACAGTAACCGCAGCGGTAACGAGACAGCCCTAATAACCTACAACAATGCCTTCAACTCCACCGCCGGCCGCATACATACCTCTTCGCCCTTCGCCACAAAGGGTGCCGATGGCAACCGCAGCGCCAGGCAGTACTCCCTGGCCGAAGGGCTGCAGATCTTAAACGAACACAATTACTTTACCATTTTTCGCGAACAGCGCTCGGGTAAATGGTTTATTCGTGAGAACAGCACCTTGAATCGGCAGGGGATGTTTATACACCTGCACGGATATGAGAGTCATGTGTATCTTGATTTTTATCAGGTACAAGACACGGACGGACTGTATCGGAAATTGTATGAAACCCTCGACGGCCGGGGTATCTATGATATCGAACTCCGCAAGAAAGAGCTTTTTCTAGAGCCGATCCATCTGGCCTTTAGGCGTTTTCTGCAGTCACCGCTGATTACACCGATTCGCCAGGCGCTCTATAAGGGAACCGGCCTAAAAAAGATACCCTTCGACGATTACTGGTCCTACTACGATGACTTTCTGGATGAATGTTTGCGACTCGGCTACGGCAGCAGCGGGCATAAAGCGGCAGCCATTAAGCATTTTCAGAAGAATCTCGAAGCCATCGGCACACTCTCGACTTCAAGTAATCCATTGATTCTCCCCCACCCTCCTAACCGTGAAGGCTATTATCACCGAGGCCTGACGATAATGCCGGAGGCTCCCCTGCTTATGCTCGGATGGACCCTGCTTACCCCGCTGCAAGAGTTCATACAAGCCGACTCAAACTACAGCACCGCCGCCGAGTGTGCTGCCGACCTACTCCTGCCCCAGCAATTTGTAAAATCATTTCGCGAGCAGGGTGTTGAAGAGAAATCGCTTCCCCATCTGTATAAATTGATGTTAGTTACCGTCTCGCAGCAGAACTGGCTTAGCTTGCTCGGAGATGGAGGGGAGCCCCTCGGCACTAAGCCCCCTGTTGATAACCGCCCTCCAGCATCCGATCTGGTGTTAGAACAGATTATTCGAGAACCCTTTACCGCAACTTTTCTTGATCTGCACCATGACAATAACCAAGAGTGGTACAAGGGCGAATCGATGCAGGAACTGTTTTGGTGGTTAAACACAATAGCCCTGCTCGCCCAGATCAAGTCCGGAAAAAGCGGACTGCAGTCGGAAGAGGTTTTTGCTTACATAAAACGTTGGCTGCGGGCTGAGGAGTCGGCGGAATACCGCATAGAGCTGCTGCTGGAGAGCAGTGTTCTGTAGCAGCAATTAGCCCCTAAGCTTCGTAGATATTTCTTGCTATCGGCATCCTGCGGCCTGTACCGAAGGCCCGGGTCGAGACCTTCAACACCGGAGGAGCCTGTCAACGCTTGTACTCATTACGCCCCACCAGCCTCAACACCTCACGAACCGTCTCTAA
>JAIPFV010000109.1 GCA_021736475.1 Spirochaetia bacterium
GGGCATGGGAGGGCTGCTGAAAGGGCTTGTAGGGGGCCTGTAGCACGGCGGATACCTGGTTTATTCCGATATTTAGCATAAACTTGGACCACAAGCTGCGGAGGATGTCTTGCTGGATTTCGTACTGGATGCCGGCGGCAACGCACAGGCCGGTGAAGGTCCGAATGTCCGGATCCTGTTCAACAGAACGGGGCTCAGGGTTGTGTGCAGCGGGAGTGTCGGCCCGGCCTATGAGCAGTTTTCCAGGGGTGCTGTAGTTTGTGTTGTGTCCTTCGCGGACGGCATCCATACCGAGGGCAACCGTGTACAGCACATGCTCACGACCGTAGTGTGATGCAACGTAATCTTCCGAGTCGATACCGTTCATTACAGAGACAAAGATGGTATCGGACCCAACATGTCCCTTTACATCGGCTACCGCCTGCTCCAGGTGGTGGTATTTAACCGCAAAAATAACTATGTCCGCCGGCCCGGCGGTATCTTCAGCCGTTTCGATGCGGTACTTGAAGCTTGCTCTGTTGGCCCTGAGGGGGGTGCTGCGTAAACGGGCGGCCCTAGTTTTGTTGGTGACGAAAATTACCTGATCTTCGCCTGTCCGGGAAAATGCGTGTCCGTACAGGGTTCCGAGGGCGCCATGGCCGACTATTGCTATGCGCATGTTGTATGCTCCTTCGCAGGTGGTAGTTGTAATATAGTGTGTGAGGAGAGCGGAGGCAAGCGTCGCCTGCCGAATGGCACAGATAAATTTTTGTCTTGTGCCACCGGAAACTTTTCGCTACGCTTAGATCTATGAGTACTTCAATTGTGTCGTGGAACGTGAACGGAATTAGGGCGGCCCAGAAAAAGGGGCTGCTTGAATATGTGGAGCAGGAAGGGGCGGATATTGTCTGCCTGCAGGAGACCAAGGCCAAGCCCGAGCAGCTGTCGGAGGAATTAACCGCTCCGGGGGGATATACTTCCTTTTTTAGCTCGGCGGAGAAGGGCGGATATTCTGGGGTGGCGGTATATACACGCCGCAAACCCCTGGAGGTAAATACCCTGGGAGTGACGGAATACGACGCCGAGGGGAGAGCCTTGGTGCTGGAATATCCGGAGTTTGTGCTGATTAACGGCTATTTTCCCAACAGCCAGAGTGAGGGAAAGCGGTTGGATTATAAACTGGGCTACTGCGATTCGGTGCTGCAGCTCTGTAATTCGCTTGTTGACTCCGGAAAAAATGTGGTGGTCTGCGGAGACTACAACATTGCCCACCGACCGATCGACCTGGCACGGCCGAAACAGAACGAGGGGAACCCCGGTTACTTACCGGAGGAGCGAGCCTGGATGAGCCGCTTTTTGGAGGCCGGCTACACCGATACTTTTCGTATGTTTAACTCGGAGGGCGGTAACTACACCTGGTGGTCCTACCGGACCCGCGGGCGAGAGAGGAATGTGGGCTGGAGGCTGGATTACTTTTGCGTGAACCAGGGCTTTTCCGACCGCATTACAAGCTCGGAAATCCGCTCAGAGGTGATGGGTTCAGACCACTGTCCGGTGGTGCTGAATATAAAAGACGATCGGGGATAGAGCGGTTCTCCGCGCCGACCCGTCGGTAGACAAGTGACTACCGGCGGCTGTGCCGGACTGTCCGGCTTTCGGGCCGTCTACGGGATGAGCATTTTTTTATAAATTTGGAGGGTCCATGCTGAACAAGGTACTGATTCCGCTGCATTTGCATGAGTCACAAGAGCGATTGAGTGAGATGGCCAGATTCCTTAAAACCCTTGGTACGGAACAGGCGGTGCTTCTGCATGTAGGGGCGGCTACGCGGGCAGCGGGGGAGCATCATCGCAGGCGGCTGGACGAGGCGGCGAAACTACTGCAGGGGCTGGGCTTTACTACCGAGACGGCGGTGAGGCCGGGGTCGGTGCAGATGGAGATTGTGCATGCGGCTGAGGAGTTCGGGGTGCAGTATATCAGTTTTGCTTTTCGGCGGAAGAATTGGCTAAAGCGGGCGATTATGGGCAGCACGGTCAAGGATGTGATTCGTCAGAGCGATGTGCCGGTATTTGCCCATAAGGCAAGCCGTCGGGCCGAATCGGATAATGTGTACAGGGTGTTGTATCCGACTTCTCTGCAATGGAAGGGTGATATTATTGTAGAGTATATCCGCAGCAAGGAGTTTAGGCCGGACGAGGTGGTGTTTCTGCATGTGGGCAAGCGGGCCCCCGACCCGGTGGTGGAGCAGCAGCGCCGCGACCGGGTGGATGAGCAGCTGGAGGCTACCCGAAGAGAGTGTGGTTTAGGAGAGCAAGAGAGCCGGCAGATTTCCGTGCTTGGATCGCCCAGGCGGCAGATTGTCCGGATTGCCCGGAGGCTGCCGGCGGATGTGGTGCTGCTGGGTAAGGCGGATTCGACCAGCGGGATGGGGCCGGTGCTCGGCTCTACCGCTGAGGAGGTAAGCTACAACGCCCCCTGTTCGGTGCTGATTATTCCGCGGGACCTAAGTGACCTAGGGGGGAGGACATGAGAAAGGGCTCAACGGTTTTTGTGACTTCCCTGGTGTTGGTGCTCTCATTTGTGGGGCTTGGAATTGTGGTTCCCGAGCAGCTGGATAAGGTGAGTGCGGTCCTGCACGGCGCGATTATTGAGCATTTTGGCTGGGCATATTTGCTGGCGGCTTTCGGATTTGTGGTGTTCAGTGTGTATCTGGCCTTCAGCAGGTACGGGCGGATAAAGCTGGGCAGGGACAATGAGAAGCCTCAATACAGCTATTTCTCGTGGTTCAGTATGCTGTTTGCCGCCGGGATGGGTATCGGCCTTATTTTCTGGGGCGTCTCGGAGCCGCTGAGCCACTTTGCCAACCCGCCGGCGTATATTGAGGGGGGCAGCGGTACGGCGGCCCGCTTTGCGATGTTGCGCAGCTTTTTTCACTGGGGTATTCAGCCCTGGGCGATTTACATTGTGATGAGTTTGTCGATTGCCTACTTTTCTTTCCGGCGGGGGATGGCTCCCCTGATTTCGAATACCTTTTACCCCCTGCTGGGCGACCGGGTGTTCGGCGGAATCGGCCGGCTGATCGATGTGCTGGCGGTGTTTGCCACCGTCTTTGGTATTGTAACTTCCCTGGGTCTGGGAGCTCTGCAGATAAATGGCGGGCTGAACGCGGTGTTTGGACTGCCAACCAGCGATACCATGACCTTTATTATTATCGGTGTAGTGACGGTGTTGTACATGATATCGAGCATGACCGGCTTGGATACGGGAATTCAGATTTTAAGTAAAACCAACGTGCTGATAGCGATTCTGCTGCTGGCCTTTGTGTTTGTGGTGGGTCCTACCTCCTACATTTTGAATGTATTTACCGCTACGGTGGGCGAATATGTATCGGAGTTTGTCAATTTAAGCTTGTCCACCAACCCCTTCGAGGGCTACGAGTGGACCAAAAACTGGACCCTGTTTTACTGGGCCTGGTGGATTTCGTGGTCCCCCTTTGTAGGGTTGTTCGTGGCCAGTATCTCCCGGGGTCGGACGATCCGCGAGTTTATCTCCGGGGCGCTCCTGGTTCCGACGCTGCTGACTTTTCTGTGGTTTGCGGTGTTCGGTGCAACCGGACTGGACCTGCAGCTGAACCAGGGGGTCGATTTGGCCGCCTCGGCGGTGTCGGACGTAACTACGGTGCTGTTTGAGATGTTCTCGTATCTGCCCCTGGGAAATGTACTGAGCCTGATTGCGGTGCTGCTGCTGAGCGTGTTTTTTGTGACCTCCGCCGATTCGGCTACCTTTGTACTTGGAATGATGACCAGTAACGGCGACTTGAACCCGCCTATGTCAAAGAAACTCACCTGGGGTATTCTCCAGTCGATGGCAGCGGTAATACTGCTGATGTCCGGAGGCCTGGAGGCGCTGCAGCGGATGGCGATTGTGGCGGCTCTGCCCTTTACTGTGGTGATGGTGTTTATGGTATTCAGTCTGCTGAAGGCGCTGCGCTACGAATGGAAGTACGAGCTGAAGAGCCGGAGATCGGCGGATAAGCACCCGTAATTTTGATTATGGGGTAAACTTTTTAGCCGCCGGAGAGTATCTAAACCAAGTAGCTAAGTAAGCCGCTGAGAACTAACCGTTTTTAGAAGCTCATGTTGAGACAAGTTGCGTCCCGAACTCCATATTAGGGGAGTACCGTGTTCATACCAAGCACATCTGTTGCGGGCTGAGATAAGTCGCGGGGAGAGACCTAAGTCGGAATTGTCCAAGGAGTCAATAATAAGCGATGCTCCTCCTGCCAAGAGAGCAGCGGAGTCACTGTGGGAGAGTTGAAGCTGAATGTCGGCAATCCTGACCATCATTATGGCGACATTCATTTGATCACCAAGTGCATGGAACAGTTCTAACGCTCGTGCGGTATGAGCGGCTGCATTTGGCAGTTGCCTCTGCCTCAGTGAAAGAAGCCCGAGTCCCTCTTCCGACCATGCAATCATCCAGCGATCTTCCAATTCCTGAAAAAGTTGCAGCGACAGCTGATAATCGGTTTTGGCTCGTTCATAGTTACCGAGCTCTGAGAAGAGATCGCCTAATCCGTTCAGTGTGTGGGCGTAGGACCAGCGGTCACCTCGCTGTCGGGAGAGGGTAGCCGCCTCCTCAAGTTGTGCAACCGGCGGATCACCGGTAAAGCTTCCGCCGGTGGTGGCATATGCCCATATAAGGGTATGCACCAGCAGAGCAGGGTCATCTGTACGACGTGCCACGGTGATGGCCTGTTCGGTGTACTCACTACCCTGTGAGTTATCTCCCATCCAGCGGAGGCTAACCCCAACCCCTGCAAGCGCCCGGGCTTCCGCTACCTGGTCCAAGGACCGTCGGCTGCAGTATAGGCTTTCGGTGTAGAGCGCATGAGCTTTTCGCCATTCACCTCGTACGAATAGTAGCCACGCATGGGCGGCAATGCCGCGGGAGCGTACTGAAGAAGGCCTTTTAGGAAGTTTTCCAAGGAAGGATGATATTAAATCTTCGCCTGTAGTAAAATGCCCGCGGATGTACCAGTACCACTGCAGTACATTACATAACTCGAGTCCTTTTTTAAATTGCTCTTCCGTGTGAAGGGTTTGCAGTGCGAGCTGGGTGTTGGCATGTTCCTTTTCGAGGCGGTTCATGGCATCGCTTTCATGGGGGCCGTGAAAAAAAGAACAGAGACTAAATACCAAATCGCAGTAATAGTCGCTGTGGCGATGGACTAGGTCATTGTGATTCCGATTTTTGATTTCCAGGTTGTGCGCATATTGTCGTACCGTCTCTAATAAACCGAAGCGTTTTTCTCCCGATTTAAGCCGCCCGTTTTCGATGACCAGACTTTTCTCGATAAGGGATCTGAGCAGCTGGGCTTGATCAGCATGGGGGCTGTCGGTACATCCGAGTGCTTTGACCGCTTCAAGAGTAAAGCCTCCTGAAAACACACTTAGAAGACGAAATAACTTGGCCTCCTCCTTTGTAAGTAAATGGTAACTCCAGTCTATTGTCTGCTGAAGTGAGCTATGGCGGTCCACGTGCTTATGAGCCCCTACATCTAAATAGGTGAGGGGTGTGGAAAGGGCCTGCTGGAGCTCTTCGATTGAAAAAACATTTAGAAGTGGTACTGCAAGCTCGATTGCCAGTGGAAGTCCATCTAATTGACGACAGATTTCTATGATTATTTTATCCGGGATGTTTTCAATGCTATTCTTCTTAAGGAGTGACGCCGCACGGTCTCGAAATAAGCCAACCGCATCCTTCATTTCAGGGCCATTTACATCAAAGGGGAGAATTTGCAGCGTATGCTCCGCTTTAATTCGTAGGGCTTCTCTGCTGGTCGCTAAAAAGTAAAGATGCTTTGCAGTAGTGAGGATTTTATCAACGAAGCCGGTGCACTCAATGAGGTGTTCGAAATTATCCAGAATGAGCAGGGTGTTCGGTCCTGATAATCGCCACGTCAGAGCCTGAAAAAGATCATCCTCCGAAGGATACGTTTCACGCAGTCCGAGAGCCCTTGCAATTGCCAACGGCAGTTCTTTTGAACATTTTACTCTGGTAAGGTCGATAAATATGATGCCTCCCGGAAAAAACTGATGTAGGAACCGAGTTGCCTCCAGGGCCGTCCTAGTTTTTCCGGATCCGCCGGGTCCGAAGAGGGTGCACAGTCTTACTCCTTTTTGGAAGAGATTCTGTATTGCGGCAGTTTCTGAACTGCGTCCGAAAAAACTGCTTGTCTGAAGAGCTAGGGCACTGCTAAAAGCTGTGTAAATTTGAGAGGGACGGGAGTTACGGAGAGAGTGATACTTCCCGTCTTTTATACTGTGATACAAATCCTTTGTTTCTCGTTCTGGTTCATCCTTTAACTCGCTCTGCAAAAACCGACGACATTCTCCATACTGCCGGAGGGCTTCCGATCGCTGGCCGGAATCTGCAAGCAGGCGCATCATAAGTCGATGGCTGTTCTCCTCTAATGGATCGAGTTCAATGAGCCGGCGGCCTAAACGCAGAGAATCAGTCCAGTCGCCGTGGCTACCTGCAAGTTCTGCCAGTTCAGATAGTACTGCTGTCAGTTGCCGCCGAAACAAATCTTCGTTAAGAAATTCCCACGTATCAAAATCGGGGCAATCGGGCAGAGTAAAGCCTTCCAGAAAAGGACCCCGGCACACTTGTTCCGCAGAATGGAGAAACTTCTCTCTCTGTCCGGTGTTGTTTTCGCTCTTAATTAGAGAGACCAACTGTCGAAATTCGCACACATCTATCTGGAAGAGATTTTTATTTAGTTCTACATTATTGTTATGACAGGAAATAGGAGAGGGATTCAATTTTCCGGAGAATTGATGGAGACAGCATCTTAAATTTGCCCGCGCCTGTGATTGTCCGGAGTTCGGCCAGAGGAGAGTTGCCAAGGTATCCCGGCCGATCGGGCGTCCTTCGACCCCAATATAGGCTAATAGGGCAATTGTTTTATGTCGAAAACCTTCGATAATACGGGACTCGGATGCGATGGTGGGAGGTCCAAAGAGGTGTGCGCGCCATATGGACATAGCTATTTACCGCCGTGGTTTACATATTAAGTGTAATTATAAGGTTACTGAAACGATTCTGCAATGTAATCTATGGACTGTTCACAAGGGAAAAAAGAGGGAAAAGGAGGAAGAATGAAGTTTTTTATTGTCAAAATAGAAACATTATGTTATAAATAAGAACATAATCAAATAAATAAAGGAATATGTTATGGAAGCGTATGGATGGTTAGCACTTGTACCTCCTGTTCTGGCAATAGTTCTTGCAATTTGGACACGGCAGGTAATTGTCTCTCTGTTTCTGGGCATCTTCGCGGGTGCCACTATTATTGCAGGCTGGAATCCTCTAGAGGGATTACTTAACTCCTTCTCAACTTACCTGGTATCAAACTCCCTGGCGGATAGCTGGAACATTGGAATTATCGTGTTCTGTTTGGTGATCGGTGGTATGGTTGGAGTTATTGGAAAACTCGGCGGAACCAAAGCAATTGCCACAGCGGTTGTACGGCGCGCAAAGTCTTCTAGGACCACTTTGCTTTCGACTGCGGTTTTGGGAATTATTATGTTTTTTGATGATTATGCGAATACCATGATCGTGGGAAACACAATGCGTCCGATTACCGATGAAGAAAACATCTCTCGAGAGAAACTTGCATATGTGGTCGACTCTACTGCGGCACCGGTCAGCTCGATGGCGCCGGTATCTACTTGGATAGCGATGGAACTGGGCTTAATAGCAGCGGGACTGCAGAGTCTCAATATCGAAGGGAATGCATTGCTGGTCTTTTTTCAGACTGTGCCCTTCCGATTTTACTCAATTTTCGCCCTGATATTGGTCATTACTCTGATAGTTACTAAGAAAGATTACAGTTTAATGTATAAGGCTGAGTACCGTGCGCGGACCACGGGTCAGGTGGTTGAACCGGGTACTTTTCCTATGATCACCGAAGATGCCGATATTCTTCCCGATGAAGGGGTAGAAGGTTCGGTGTGGGATGCGGTCGTACCGATAGTGATTTTTATCTTAGTGACGGTATTCGGGCTCTATTATAACGGGTATGAAGAGGGTAAAACGGTAATCCAGGCTTTTGGTGATGCTGATGCTTCGGTGGTGCTCACCTGGTCGGCCTTTATAGGTTCGATTATTGCAATCGCAATGGGCCTTTTACGACGTGTATTCTCCCTGAAGACTGCGATCGATGCATGGGTCGGTGGTATAAAATCGATGGTGATTGCAGTAATTATACTCTCCCTCGCGTTCGCACTAAAGAGCGTTATTTCCGATATGCAGCTGGCTGAATGGCTGGTAGAAATTACAGAGGGTATTTTATCCGGTAAAATTTTGCCGTTGATAGTGTTTGTGGTGGCGATGTTGATTGCCTTTTCTACCGGAACTTCCTGGGGTACAAACTCAATTTTGATGCCTTTGGTTATACCGATAGCTGCCGGAGTGTCTGGAGCAGAGGGTGTACTGACCCCGACTATTATCGCCTCAATTGGTGCGGTATTGACCGGTGCGGTGTTTGGTGACCATTGTTCTCCAATTTCGGACACTACTATACTCTCCTCTATGGCTTCAGGCTCGGATCATATCTCGCATGTGCGAACCCAGATTCCCTACGCTGTAACAGCAGCGGTGATAGCGGCGGTTTTCGGCTTTATTCCCGCCGGTTTCGGCGTACCTGTATGGTTGCTCTTATTGTTGGGTACAGCGGCAATTATACTGTTTGTGAAGTTTTTCGGGCATCGAGTAGAAGATTCGGTTGAAACTGCAGCCTAGTACTTCTATTCATAAAATTTGAACCTTAGATCACGGGGCTCGGCAGCATATACTGCAGTCGAGCCCCGCTGTATTTTGTTGCTTTTTTGAGATTTCCTTACTACATTATAATTATATCAATATGCTGGAGGGTATTATGAGCTGGAGAGAGAAGCTTGAAGAAGGGTTGTCTCAGGGTCTCGATTCTTCGAAATCTTTGCTGGGTAAAGCCGGCAACCGCGCCCGTGAATTGGGCGAACATGGGGTGCTCTCTCTTGAAGTCCGGCAGTTAGAGGCCAAAGTACAGGACGATGTAAAGAAGCTCGGAGAGCGTGTGTACGAAGTCCTGAAGGGAGGCGAGCAGTCCACCGTATCTGCCCGCACAAGCGGTGTGAAAGAGCTTTTAGAGGAGATCGAATCAGCTAAGGAAATGCTTGCCGAGAAGCGGGCCGCTCTGCATACCGAAGACTCGAAAAAATCTCGCTGAACTGGTTGACAATTCTGGGTAATATCGGTACATTACCTTTCAGCAATTGAGCACATGTCTGAAGCATTCGGGTGTGTTTGAGAGTCTTCTTAAATCGTTAACAAAACAGCAAAAGGCTGTTGACAAGATAGCCTTGAATTGTTATAAATCTTTCACGGTCAGCGGAACTGAGGTACTGCAGGCCGAAGAGAAGTTCTTTTACAGATGAAATAGGGAAGGGGAGAGAAAAAGAGAGCAGGGTGCAAACCGCCTCTTGAAGCTGAGCCGCAAGGCGAGGTGGAGGGGAGCGAGTTTGAAAGAAGAATTAAATAAGACTTTAGCGCCTTCGGGCGTTGAAGATATATGACGGAGAGTTTGATCCTGGCTCAGAACGAACGCTGGCGGCGCGTTTTAAGCATGCAAGTCGAG
>JAIPFV010000110.1 GCA_021736475.1 Spirochaetia bacterium
GTTGGCAGCAGAAGGGTTCGAGTCGCACTCAAAGGACACGCTACCTGTTGAAATAGGATCTTCCAGCGTACTGGCGGAGTTAAAACAGACCTGGGAGAAGGTATCGATGAATATCTTTTTTGAAGACGGCATGGTTGATCCTGACGCAGCAGTGCGGATAGGTCCGAAAGACGGCCCCAAGGTAAGAATTGGATTCGATGGAACAATTATGAAACCGGGAATCTCAGATGCAGGCCTTTCGTATTCTTCCCAACGCGGCGCCGAGAGGGTCTCGACGGAGTCGATTTTCAGTAATGAAACTGTTACACTCAGTATTGTACGCCGACCAGGGGAAGTTGCGGTTTTAACAGAGGAAGGAAAGCTGTTGTTTAGTAGTGATGCATGGGAAAATAAAGTTGTCCAGGTAGAAATTATGAAGGCAGCAGCTGCCGACTCAGAAAGTTCAGAAAACTCATTCATAGGTACCAATGATGCTGACAACACCAAGGAACAGGTTATGCAGGTGAGTGAGCTTTTACTGCTGCGAGGCAGTTCTACATTTAAAGAATTTAATTAAGAATTTGGATTAAGAGTTGAAGCATAGTTTAAGGTAAGATGTTCACTATTTACATGAGGTGTTATAAACAAATTTTCCTGTATGTGTGGTTATGTGCGCTCTGCCTGTTGGGCGGGGGTCTGTTGGCGGGGCAGGATTCCGGTAGGCAATCCGGCTTGTTTACCCTTGCAGTTCGTCCGATCTCCACGCAAGAGTTTAGTCTATCCCCTGAATCAAAAACCTTATTGCAAGAACGGGTTGCCGCACAGTTTTCCCATGTTGGGGGCTTTAAGCGTGTATCCGTTCAGGGCAGCAGTCGGGAATTCGATTCCGGGACAGATATAATCCTTAGTACGGAAATTCAAAACTATAGAATCGAAGCTGATCAGAATCTCGGGTATATTGTGCGATTGAAGATCTTACTTACCCTGGAGAGTGGAAGAGGTCGGTTAAATGGACTTCCGTATCGTATTGAGGTCGCTGCAATCGGGCATGGAAGCTCTTCATTCGCAGCTGAAAGCCGGGCGATTGGGGATATCTCAAATGATTTTAGGCGGGCTTTACTGAAGAGCCCTGTTGTGGGCCGCCCCGCCGCCCAACAAGCCTCCCCACACACAGATCAACAAAAAACTTCACAAGCCGCCCGGCAAGCGGCGGCACTTCGTATTAGCGATACCCTGGCCGGGAGGGTGGTTCTGAACCAGGGAGGGAAGGCCGGCATACTCCGGGGGGCCGAATATGGTCCTGCCCATAGCGACGGAGGGCTGATCAAGGTAGCTGCAGTGTATCCGGAGTTTGCCGAAGGGCATATCGTTTTTGGGCGGGATGCGCTGGCCATTGGAACCCTGATGGAGCAGCGTGGTCAGGGCCGATTGCGGACCGCTTTGGAGGGTACCTACTTTTATCGATCAGGTACCACAGATAGCCCGGCAGAGCATTTAGGCGGGCTTAGCGCCAGGCTCTACTACGATCGCGATCTCTTTTCAGTCTCTCCGCTTATAAAAGCTGATCTTCTGTCGAACCGGGTGGGGTTTCTCCAGGCCGGGGTTGCACTTAACTGGTATGCCGGCAGATTTACTGTCGAGCCGGCGCTGCTCGGGGGAGTGGGTTTTTCGGGGCTTCCACTATTTGCGCTTTTCAGCGCCGATACAAGCGACAGTACAGATGAGTCCGGTTCTCTGTACTGGGGAGGTTCTGTTGAGCTGGGGTGGACGATGCGACTCAACCGTACCTGGTTGTTTCTGCTTGATATTGGGATGAGCGGCTGGTATTACACTGCAGATGCGACAAAAGAAGTAAGTTTTATGTATGTCGGTTCAGGTTTTATACTGAAATATTGAATTTGTGTGTAGTATAGTATTAGTATTGAGAGTACGTAGGTTTATTCAAAAAGAATCACAGTAAAAAAGCGAGGGAATATGAAAACGAAGGATGTTATAAAACTATTTGGAATACTTGTGGTGGTGGCCGCATTGATATCATGTGCAAGTGCCCCAAGTACAAGCCAAACAGGTCAGAAAGCCGGTGCACCGGCGGCTGGAGCTCCCTCTCCAGAGCCGACCGATTCTCCAATGTACTATGGTACCGGCAGCGGCTCATCACAGACAGCCGCTATGAACAAAGCTAAGCTGAATGCGGTTCGTAAGGCCGTGCAGGATGCAGTGGGAGCACCCACGGCACTGGCAAAACAAGATCAAATTGAGTCGTTGTTCTCCGAAGATACAAACGCGAATACCTTTGTGTATAATGAATCAACTAAAATTCTTGATCGCTCTAGCGAGAACGGCAGTTCGACTGTAACCTTAGGGGTGCGTATCAATTTAGAAGCAGTGGCGAATCTGTTGCGGGGGAACGATATTTACGGTAATAAGGTGCTGCCCCAGGGTGGAGAGGTTACTCTGCTCGATCAGAAGCCACCGGCCGCTTTTGCTAAAGCCGAGCCTGAACAGAAAGCAGCTGAAGAGGCGCAGGCTGCGGATAAAACAGCTCAGCCCCAGGCCGCGGAGGAACAAGAAAGCGCTGCCGCCGAAAAAGAAATTGACCCGGAACAGGCACAGATTATCAACGATATTGTCGATACTCTAGTGTACATGGTCTATTATAACGATGAGACCGAAGACGATCCGTTTTTAGCCAAAACTGCGGTTGGTATGGCAAACAAATACCTTGCCCAGCAGGGCCTCGATTACGTGGACATGGAACAGGTAGAGCGGATAAAAGAGGATCAGATGGCAGCCTACGAGGCAGAGACCGGACAGGGAGTGTCGGTACTGCAATGGATCGCGGGCAAGCTGAATGCCGACATCTACATCGAAGTATCGGTGGATGCTCAGACCGAAACAAATGGGGGGCGGTACTACGGAAGCGCCAGCGTCAGCCTAAAGAACTTTGACGCCTCTACCGGGGCTGGTCGTGGAACGGCTTTTTATCAGACTGTCCCTCCGGCGATGAGTACGGTCAGCGAGGATGATGCAGTCAACAATGCGGTTGCCTCGGCTACCTACAAGGCAATGCAGGAGGCTCTGAAGCAGGCACAGAATTATACCGAAAAAGAGCTGCGCCAGGGAATCAAGTATCAGCTGGTTCTGCAGAATACCCCCGATGCCCGGGCGGTACGTGATTTCGTAAAAAAAATGGAGCGGCAGGTAGAGGAGATCAAGCGTTTGTCCTACTCACCTGAAGAAGCCAAGTACGAGGTTCGGTTAATCGGTAAAATTACGGACCTGGAGGATATTGTCTACGATGTCTCCGAATCGGTTGACGGTATGCGGGGTATGTACCTTGTGTATCAGCGGGGCAACTCCATCACTTTTGACACAGGAATGTAAGAAATAATACTAGTTTCGTATGCCGCGTAGCGGCAACCGAAACGACGAAAATAGCCGAAGGCTATTTTCTTATTAGAGAGGAGCGGAGAGAGATGAGAAAGAGAGCAGTAGTAAGATTAACACTAATCGTTGCAGCATTCACTTTACTATTCGGCTGTGCAAGTGCACCCTCAGGGACGCAGGGCGGTGGAAGCAGCGAAAGAGATATTCCCGAGTGGGTAAGCAACCCGCCGGAGGACACGGCAGATGAAGTGTACTTTGTCGGTGCAGGTTCCGATTCCGGTGGAAGTGAAGCTGAGGCCCGCCGGCAGGCAGCCTCCGATCTCGTCTCCTCGGTAACCCGTTTTCTTGGGGTAAAGGTAACCAGTGATACCACCGTCGAGGCCAAGGATACACTAGATCAATTCACCTCATCTCTGTCACAGACAATTACCGAGCAATCCGAAGCACGGCTGAGCAATTTCAGAATTGTAGACAGCTACGTAGAGTATCGGGGGGGGATTGCGAATGTGTATGTGCTCGGCGAGTATGATAAAAATGCACTCATGGAAGAGAAGGCACGTCTGGAAGCTCTATTCGAAGAGCAGCAGGAGGCGGTCTCCGGCCCGGAACTCGAGGGCGACCGTCTGTTCAGTCAAGACAAATTCTACGATGCGGCTGTCCAGTATCTTACTGCCGCAACCGCCGCCTATAAGTCGGGCATTGATAATGCGGCCATCAAATATGAACGGAACATGAACAAGGCTCGGGAGGCAATTGCAAAGATAGAGCTAAGCAAGCTGAACGATAACCTTACTGCCGATATCAAACAGCCCTTTACTACGCCCTTTCGGCTGCTGGTTACTGCCCAAGACCTTCCCTCAGGCGAGGGGCTTGCCGGTGTTCCGGTCAAAATCGTTTACAAAGAAATTCGTTCGAACGGACGTGCCCGGATGGCCCAGGATGTAATCATGACCAACGGCCAGGGGCTTGTCGAGTTTACCCGGCCGGCACCCCAGTTTGTGGGACGGGAACAACTGAGCATGGAACTCGATTTCTCTTCCAATTTGGAGACCCTTGAAGATGTCCCGGACAAATACTATGGGCAGCTCGAATCGGTGGAGCAGCAAATTGCTGACAAACAGGTGCAATTTAGCTATACGGTTATATCGCAAGCCCGGGAAATTCCCACTGCCCTGATGATCGCCGATTTGGATAACGGCGGTACCGTGCTGGATAAAAATGAAACTGCCTCCGGTATTCTTGAGGTTCTTTCGGATGAAGGCTTTTCGGTTGGAACCCTGCCGGTGGATATCGATCTGCTAAGAGGCCCGGATTCACAGTTAATTCAGCAGGTGCGCTCCCGCTACGGCGGCCGATATCAGCGGGTGGTGTATGGAACCGTAAGTATTAGTGATTTCCGCGAGGATGGAAGCCGTTATATGGTGAAGGTTTCCGGAAACATAAAAGCCGCCGATCTGGAGACTGGCGAGATTCTCTACTCCTCCGGGTCGATGTTTAAGTCGGCTCTGGGGCAGAACCTGCAGAGTGCAATGTCCGCTGCCTTCAAACAGTTCGGCAAAATGATAGGCGAGTCGCTCACCATGAGCCTGCCCTAGCAGCTGCCGCGACAGCTTGCCTCGGAGCCTGCCCTAGCGGGCTGTCCGGGGAGTGTCCGGAATCAGATCAAGGAGCGGGAGCGGATCATTGGAAACAATGCCCACCGCTCCTTTTTTTAATACCCTCCGGGCGGTTTCTACATCATCGACTGTCCAGGGAATAAGGGGGCGTCCCAACATTCGATGATAGAAAAAGTCGGACCACCAATTTACCTGCTTATGGTGGGGTTTGAGGGCCTGTCCGCCGGCGGCAAAAAGGCCCCAGCCCCGCCGCAGCAGCCAGGGCAGCTGTGGACTTGCGCTGTAGATGAGTGCGAAGGGTACCCCGGGGTTCACCTTTGAAAACTGCCGCAGCACCCACGGGTTGAAGGATGAAACCAGCACCTTCTCCTGCATCCGGAAGTCTGTAATACAACGGGCCACCTCCGCCGCCAGTCCGTGGTCTTTAGAGTCCATTTGCTTTAGCTCGACATCAAAATAGAGGTCCTGTCCAAACTCCTCAAACAGCTCTTCCAGGCGCATGGTGCGCTCGCCGGCAAACTCCGAGCCGAACCAGCTGCCGATGTCCATTTGCATCAATTCGGAATAGCTTGTCTCCTCCACGATGACCGAGTGGCCGGTGATGCGCTTGAGGTTGTGGTCGTGGGTCAGCACCAATTCGCCGGTGGCACAGCGGTGAATGTCCATTTCGGCCCCTGGAATCCCGGCCTCTACACAAGCGGTAAAGGCGGAGCGGGTGTTCTCCGGTGCCCGGCTGGAGTAGCCGCGGTGTCCAAAAATATAGGGTGCCTCGGCACCGGGAAAAAGCATGGGTTTCATTTATCGCTCTCCTTGTTGTCTGCGTGTGTATCCGCACTATCTGCGTTGTCTGCTCCGCGCCGAAACTTAGCCTTATGATCTGCCTGATGACCTTCCTGAAGCTCAGCCTTAAGGGCTGTGAGCTGTTCGTCCACGGCCGTTCGGTCCAGCTCATCCTGCAGGCCGTCCGGGGGGCCGGCCACCGTCTCAAGGGCCGCCAGCAGCTGCTCGGGGTCAATGCGCTTCTCCGGAATCATCGACTCGATCTTGTAGCGTGTTTGGGCTTCCCGAAACTCACCCAGCACTTCCTGTTCTTCGGTCTTCAATTTCTCCAGAGCCTGCTGTGCTTCTCCTGCCCGCTGTTCGGCCTGGGCCGCTAAATCTTCACGGCCCTTCTCCCGGGCCAGCTCTACCCGCTGCTCCCAGCGTCTTACCTCGTGCTCCTGCTTTGCACGCGCAGCCCGTGTTTTTTTCAAGGTGCTGATCAGAGAAATTAAATAGTTTCGAGCGGCCTTTTCTACCTCGTCCATAGCAAAACTCTATCATGATTGTATATAATCTCCAACTCCCTTATTTGATTTTACAGAATTTGATATAACAGAGGCGCCAGCTCAATTTTTATCTTGCCAGTTGTGGGGGCGCCGGTGTCGATCAGTTCGGGGGGCTGTGCCGCCCCCGGCTTTCCGCCGCTGCGTTTCTCCCACAGCCTCCGGGCCGCCCAGTACTTATAAGCTCCAGTAAAGTTCCACACGTTGAGCTATACAAGATTTTGCAAATAAATGGATGCGAATTCTGAATTTGAAAGTCTTTTGGCTTTCAAATTCAGAATCGCTGAGTTGATATAGGGAAAACTCTATTCTATACTGGGGTGCTGTGAAAGAATTACCCTACGATACACAAAACCCGATAATGGCACTGGCCACCCCATGGGGCGAGAGCGCCCTGGCGGTCATCCGCTGCTCCGGCGAGGGGACGATTAACCTGGTGGCCGGCGTATTCTCCCGGCCCGAGGCGCTGCGGGGCGAGGAAAACGCCTCGATGCTCCATGGGTACATAACCGCCCCCGAGAAACCCGAGAAGATTGACGAAGTAATGCTGGCAGTGTTTCGCCCGCCCCACGGCTATACCGGCGAGGAGAGCGTGGAGATAAGCAGCCACGGAAGCCTGCCGGGGATACAGAAAATTCTTGAGGTGCTGCGGTCGCAGGGCTTTCGGGATGCCGCGCCGGGGGAGTTTAGTCTTCGTGGCTTTCTTAACGGCAAGATGGACCTGACCCGGGCCGAGGCGGTGCAGGAGATTATCGGCGCCAAGAGCCGCCGGGCCCAGGCGCTGGCCCTCAACCGCCTTTCGGGGGCTCTCTGGGAGCGCATCGAGCAGCTGAAACAGGGGCTGACCAGTTTGCTGGCGGCGGTGGAGGTACAGCTCGATTATCCCGAAGATGAAATGGAGGCGGCTCCCGAGCTCCCCCTGGACAGGCTGCACGAGCTGGAGACGGGACTGCTGCAGCTGCTGGGAACTTATAGGACCGGGCGGTTGTACCAGGAGGGAGTGCGGGTGGCTATAAGCGGGGCCACCAACGCCGGAAAGTCCTCGCTGTTCAACCTGTTTCTGCGGGAAGACCGCTCAATCGTATCGGGCATACACGGCACCACCCGCGACTATATCGAGTCGTGGATCAGCATACAGGGGGTTCCGGTGCGCCTGTTTGATACCGCGGGGCTGCGGGATCCCGAGCATCCGGTAGAGGCGGAGGGTATTAAGCGCAGCGGGCAGGTGGTCGAAAGCGCCGCCCTGGTGCTGTACCTGGTCGATGCCACAGTTGGTCTCAGTCCGGCTGAATGGGCGGAGGTAGAGGAGCGTTGGCAGGACCCTCGCTATCTGTACGTGTGGAACAAAACCGATATAGCCGCCGAGCCGCCGCCCTCGGGCTGGATTCCGATCAGCGCCGAAATCGGTAACGGCTTTGAGCAGCTGGAGGCTGAAATCGGTCGGCGCCTTCTCGGCAGTGGTGGCGATCAGGGGGATCTTCTCATCGACTCTCCCCGTCAGCAGCAGTTGCTGGAGCGGGCGGCTGTCTCTCTGAAAGAGGCCGGCGGAGCGGTGGAAGCCGGGGTTGCTCTGGACTTTGTGGCTGCCGACCTAAAGGACGCCCTGGATGCCCTGGGCGAGATTACGGGGGAAGTTACCTCCGCCGATATCCTAAACCAGATTTTCGGCGATTTTTGCGTAGGAAAATAGGAATACCAATATGGATGTAGATGCAATCGTAATCGGGGGAGGTCATGCCGGAATCGAAGCAGCCCTGGCCCTGGCCCGGCTGGAGTACCGGACCCTGATGATCACCCAGAGTCTGGATGCCATTGGACGGCTCTCGTGCAATCCGGCTATCGGAGGCCTTTCAAAGGGCAATATGGTGCGCGAGATCGATGCTTTGGGCGGAGAGATGGCCAAGCTGATCGACGCCACCATGATTCAGTTCCGGGTGCTGAATAAGCGCCGCGGGCCGGCGGTGCAGGCCCCCCGGGCCCAGGCGGACAAATTTTCCTACAGCCGTCTGGCCAAGGAGACCCTGGAGCAGCAGCCTTACCTGCAGTTGTTTCAGGATACGGTGGTCGACTTGCAGGTCAACGATCAGAGCGGAGCGGTCGAAGGGGTGGTCACCGAACGGGGCCGAAAGTTTCGCAGCCGGACAGTGGTCATGACCACCGGCACCTTTATGGAGGGCAAGGTGTTTATCGGCGAGTACCAGGGCTCCTCCGGCCGTTTAGGCGAACCGGCGGCCCTGGGTCTGGGGGATGCCCTGCGGCGGCGGGGCTTTGAAGTAGGGCGTCTGAAAACCGGTACTCCCGCCCGGGTGCGGCGCAGCTCCCTCGACTTTAACAAGATGGAGGAGCAGCCCGGGGACGAGCTGATGCAGCCCTTCTCATTCGGTACCGAAAAAATCGAGCGGCCCACCGTTCCCTGCTATATAACCTTTACCAACGACATGACCCACCAGATAATCCGGGAGAACATGGATCGCTCACCCCTGTACGGCGGAAAAATTGTGGGAGTAGGGCCGCGCTACTGTCCTTCTATCGAAGATAAGGTGGTCCGTTTTCCCGACCGCGACCGGCACCAGATATTTGTCGAGCCTGAGGGCCTGGGAAGCGAAGAGATGTACCTCAACGGTATCTCCTCTTCCCTGCCGGAGGATGTGCAGGAGCGCTTTATCCATAGCCTCCCGGGGCTGGAGCAGGCCCAGATTATGCGTCCCGGCTATGCGGTAGAGTACGACTACCTCGACCCGCGCCACCTGCTGCCGACCCTCGAGTCCAAGCGGATGCCCGGCCTGTTTGTTGCCGGCCAGACCAACGGTACCAGCGGCTACGAAGAGGCCGGAATTCAGGGGCTGTTAGCCGGGGTAAATGCGGCCATGAAGATGAGCGGTAAAGAACCTCTGCTGCTCAGCCGGGCTGAGGCCTATGGGGGGGTCTTGATAGACGACCTGGTGACTAAGGGGACCAACGAGCCCTACCGGATGTTTACCAGCCGCGCCGAATACCGCCTTAATTTGCGTCACGGGTCGGCGGACGTACGGCTGCTGGAAAAGGCGTACCGGCTGGGTCTGCAGAGCGAAGAGGCCTTCCAAAGGCTGCAGGAGAAGCTGCAGCAGGTAGAGGAAATACGAACTCTCCTCGAAAAGCGGCGTCTGCAGCTAAGCGAAAGTACCCCGCCGGATGCACGGGCAGCCTGGGAGGCTCATAAGGGAAAAACCCTGCTGCAGGTCTTAAAGATGCCCGAGGTTGGTATCGGTGATGTTGCCGAGTTTCTGCCGGAACTCGAGCAGTACCGTCGCAG
>JAIPFV010000111.1 GCA_021736475.1 Spirochaetia bacterium
CATAAAAAAAGGCCAAACCACATAGTGATTTGACCAGTTTAGCAGGGGCAGGACTCGAACCTGCGACCTCCGGGTTATGAGCCCGACGAGCTACCATCTGCTCTACCCTGCGTCGACATTCACAACATACTAAAGTATTTGGCTTTGGTCAAGTGGGATTAGCATGATTTATATGCGTATATGGATCTTAGATTGGACATAGAGAGAATCTGATGTAGAATAGAATTTTCCAATAGGAGGAAAGTATGGAAAATAAAATTAAAGGTATTGAAGAAATTTTATTAATGGGGCCGGGGCCTTCATTGACACATCCGCGGGTGTACAGTGCCCTGAGCCGGCCAACTCTGGGGCATTTGGATCCTTACTTCATCCAGATTATGGATGATATTAAAGCGATGTTGCAGAAAGTGTTCCAAACCAACAACAATTTAACCATTCCAATGTCCGGGACCGGCTCTGCCGGTATGGAGACGGTTTTTGTTAACCTGATTGAGAAGGGCGATCCGGTATTGATTTTGGTTAACGGTGCCTTCGGGAAACGGATGCTGGATATTGCCCAGCGGCTGGGTGCCGATGCGGACTCCATGGATTTTAAATGGGGAACCCCGGTGACCACAGATGAGGTCGAGGCCCAGTTAATGAAGAAGAAGTACAAAATCGTGGCTATGGTGCATGCTGAAACATCTACCGGAGTGTGTAACCCCGCCGAAGAAGTCGGAAAGCTGGTTAAAGAGCATGGAGCTTTCTACATTCTCGATACGGTCACCAGTTTGGGTGGTATGGAAGTAGCCGTGGATAAATGGCATGTAGATGCGATATACAGCGGCACTCAAAAGTGTCTCTCCTGTCCTCCAGGGCTTTCACCGGTGTCCTTTTCCGACCGTGCGGTTGATTCTATCATGAACCGCAAAACAAAGGTGCCCAACTGGTATCTTGATGTGAGTATGATAGCCAACTACTGGGCCGGTAAAAAACGAGCCTATCACCATACAGCGCCGATAAATATGCTGTACGGACTGTACGAGGCTCTGGCGGTGGTGCTTGAAGAGGGCCTTGAAAATGTGTACAACCGCCACCAGAAAATGCATGAAAAACTGGTCGACGGGCTTGAAGAACTTGGGATTAAGATGGTGGTGGATAAACAGTTCCGCCTGCCGATGTTGAATTCAATTTGGATTCCCGAAGGTGTTGATGATGCCGAAGGTCGCCAGGCTCTGCGCTATGACCATCATATCGAGATTGGCGGTGGATTAGGAGATTTTGCCGGAAAGGTCTGGCGAATTGGTCTTATGGGCAATACCGCCAGAGAGGAGCACGTGGACCGGCTGCTGAAAGCCCTTGCGGCGATAACGAAGAAATAGCTGCTAAAGTACTGAAATTATATGCCCCTCCGCGGCTGCTGCCCGGAGGGGTTTCTTCTATTTGGAGGGGCTGACTGTAGACAGGGGGGCTATATTCTCCCGTTTCGCCTGTCCGCCTCGATTGCCTTGTGGTGAAGCCTGGAAAGAGACCTCAGCGACCACAGCAGCAGCGGAAATGTCAGAAAAGCGAAACCTCCCCCTAGAAAAAGGAAGAAATCGTAAGCCCCGTGGATTGCGACGGCAATGAGGAGACCTTTTTTCCAAATATCGGCCTGCCCAAATTTTGAAATGCCGAGGTAATAACCCATAATACCCGAGGCTACGGCATGCAGGGGTACCGCGGTAAGGCCGCGGATAATCAGAGTGCCGGGTCCACCAAAGCTGTAGAATATATTTTCAAAAAACGCAAAACCTAAGCTGGCGGTAATGGTATAGATAATCCCGTCCATTACCTCGTCAAATGCCGGCCGGCCGAGAATAAAGCGCTTCACGACGAATAGTTTTACCCCTTCTTCTACCAGTCCCGCAACAATAAATGCTCGAAAAAGCAGCTGTAGTAGCGGCGGAAAGGGCAGTCTGAGGGGGTCGATCAGCATTTCCATTGCCGCCGCCGGGATGACTGCCACAAATCCCAGAAAAAAGGTAAAGAGCAGCAGGCCTGCCGGTTCGCTTCGGCCACGGTCCCAGCGGGTGAAGTACCACAACATTATCAAGGATGGTAGTACCGCCAGTAGAATGTTGAGCAGGAGTAACTCCATTGATTACTCTGCTCCCTCTTCAGAATTCTGCCCTTGCGAGCTGTTTTCGGAGCCCTTTGTCTGCGGGGGATTTTTGCGCATATATTCATGCTCTTCACGTACTTCGGCAATCACATCCCGCAGTTTCCACTCAATATTCGATGGGGTCGAGGTGGTAAAGGCGATTCCCTGAGGGTCGGAAGATACCGATTTGGCGGCCCTCATGATTGCAATAGTCTCTTCCCGGGAAAAACCGTGGATCAGTACCATCCGTTCGTCCGGGTTCTTTGTATTCTCAGGTTGATTGCTCATAGATGCTCCTCTCGCGTATAAGTATTATTTTGTTTGACCGCATAACGGCTTAGCAGTATTTTAAAACTACAGTTTAATTGTAGTGAATAAACAGTGATATTAAAATACATTTTTTCGAGGTAATATAAATGCGATATGACAAAATGACGCTTAAGGCTCAGGAGGCGCTCCAGGAGTCTGACAGCCTTGTGGGTAAGTACAATCACAGTACTATAGATGTGGACCACTATCTTATGGTTCTGCTGACCCAGCAGGATGGTGTGATACCTCCGCTCCTGGATCGCATCGGGGCAAACCGCGATACCGTGGCTCAGGAACTGGATAAAATATTAAAAGACAAACCGCGAATGTACGGTTCCTCTGCCCAGGTCACCATTTCACCGGAGCTGGCGAATGTACTTCGCCTGGCGGAGAGTGAAGCAGACAAGCTTAAAGACGATTATATCAGCGCGGAACACATTTTACTGGCAATATTGCACCAGCCCGGCCGCAGCGCGGAGATGCTCAAGCGACACGGGGTTACCCGGGATGCAGTGCTGTCCGCTCTGAAGGGAATTCGCGGCAATCAGCGGGTAACCGACCAAAACCCGGAAGGCCGTTACCAGGCGTTGGAGAAGTACTGCCGCGACCTGACCAGTTTGGCTCGCAGGGAAAAACTGGATCCGGTCATTGGCCGGGATGAAGAGATACGGCGGGTGATGCAGGTGCTCAGCCGCAGGACAAAGAATAATCCGGTGCTGATCGGTGAACCGGGGGTCGGGAAAACCGCAATTGCCGAGGGGATGGCCATCCGGATTGTCTCCGGAGATGTGCCCGATAGCCTGAAGGAGAAACGCCTGCTGGCCCTGGACTTAGGAGCATTGGTAGCGGGGGCAAAGTTTCGAGGCGAATTTGAGGAACGGCTGAAGGCGGTTATCCAGGAGGTATCCGAATCCGACGGCGAGATTCTTCTGTTTATCGATGAGCTGCATACCCTGGTCGGAGCCGGAGCTGCGGAAGGGGCTATGGATGCCTCGAACCTGCTTAAACCGGCCCTGGCGCGGGGCGATCTGCGGGCTATCGGTGCAACTACCTTGGATGAGTACCGCAAGCATATCGAAAAGGATCCAGCTCTGGAGCGGCGCTTTCAGCCGGTGTTTACCAGTGAGCCTTCGGCAGAGAGCACTATTGCCATCCTGCGGGGAATTAAGGACCGCTACGAAGTACACCACGGGGTGCGAATTCGCGATGATGCGCTAATCGCTGCCGCCACCCTATCGGACCGCTATATCACCAGCCGTTTCCTGCCGGACAAGGCAATCGACCTGGTGGATGAAGCAGCCAGCCGCTTGAAAATGGAAATTGAGAGTCAACCGATCGCACTAGATAAAATCCAGCGAAAGATTCTCCAGGCGGATATCGAGCGGCAGGCGCTATCTCGGGAGGAGGATGAGGCCTCTCAGGAACGCCGCACAAAGCTGGAGCGGGAATTGGGCGAGCTAAGATCACAGCGCGATACTATGCATCTGCAGTGGCAGAATGAAAAGCATATAATTGATGAGATTCGTGCCCTTAAAGCAGATCTTGACCAGTATAAACGCGACGAAGTCCGTTATGAACGGGAGGGCGACCTAAATCGTGCTGCTGAAATAAAGCACGGCAAGATCCCGCAGACCAATGCTGAGATTGAGGCTAAGGGGCAGGAGTTAGAAAAGCTGCAGGGCGGTTCCCAGCTGCTGCGGGAGGAGGTCTCCGAAGAGGATATTGCTCAGGTGGTGGCCACCTGGACCGGGATACCCGTGTCCAAGATGATGGCCAGTGAGATGGCAAAATACCTCAAGCTGGAAGACACCCTTGCAAAGCGGGTAGTTGGGCAGAATGAGGCTATCGTGGCCGTCTCCGACGCGATTCGGCGCAATAAAACAGGCCTCAGTGACGAGAACAAGCCCCTCGGTTCATTTATCTTTATAGGTCCCACCGGGGTTGGTAAAACCGAGCTTGCAAAAACCCTGGCGGATTTTCTGTTTGATGATGAGCATGCACTGAAGCGTATCGATATGAGCGAGTATATGGAAAAGCATTCAGTTTCACGGCTGATTGGGGCACCTCCCGGCTATGTTGGCTATGAGGAAGGCGGCCAGTTGACCGAAGCGGTACGCCGGCGTCCCTATTCGGTGGTGCTCTTCGATGAGATTGAAAAAGCACACCCGGATGTGTTCAATGTGATGCTGCAGCTGCTCGATGACGGGCGTCTGACTGATGGGCAGGGACGGCTGGTGGACTTTCGGAATACTATTGTCATCATGACCAGCAATATCGGCAGCGAGTTGATTCTGCAGGCCAAGGAGCTTGAGGATGTAAAGGCGCAGGTTGAAGGGATGATGAAGCAGACCTTCAAGCCTGAGTTCCTCAACCGGGTGGATGAAATTACTACCTTCCGCCGTCTTGGAACAGCCCAGATTCACGATATTGTACTGCTGGAACTTGAGCGTCTTAAAAAGCGGATGACCTCACGTAAGATTGAACTGCAGGTGCAGGAAGATGCGGTGCAGCATATTGCAAAGGTTGGGTATGACCCTGCCTTCGGTGCCCGCCCGATCAAGCGGACCGTTCAGAGCCTGGTACAGAGCCCCATTGCTAAAATGATGCTCGAAGGAAATGTGAAAGAGGGGGATACCGTAAACGTTACCATGGGACCCGAGGATCTAAAGTTTGAAAAAGTGGAGAGTAGGACTGAATAATCCTGTCTGAAGTAATGTAGAAATAGGTTTGAATGGGCTGCCTTATACTGGAAGTATTAGGGCAGCCCTCTTTTTTTATTATTTTGCCTGCTTCTAAGCCTCAGATTTGAGTTTTGCATCATTTATTCTTATGTTTTCCATAAGAGGAGAAAGAGCAATATGGAAAACAATAGGAAAAAAATGAAAGAATTGAAGGCGGATGAAGTCCGCTGGACCTGTTCCGATGATTGTTTTTCCTTTCGTTCAACCACAGAGCTTAGCAAAGGAAAAGGTGTAATTGGGCAGGAACGGGCAATTGAAGCAATTGAGTTTGGTATGGGAATCGATAGTAAAGGTTTTAATATCTTTGCGATGGGGCCCACTGGAGTGGGGCGCACCTCTATCGTGAAAGAGTTCATTGACCGCAAAGCCCAGGAGAAGCCGGTTCCCGATGATTGGTGCTACATCTACAACTTTGACACTCCGAATCGGCCTATTGCGGTGCATATGCCCGCCGGAAAGGGGCGTACGTTTAGAGACGACATGGAGAAGCTAAAGAAAAACTTAAAAGAAGATATTCCCAAGGCCTTGGAGCACGAGAGTTACGAGAAAGATCGCAATCGTTTGATGAATGAGATGCAGCGGCAACAGACCGAGGAGTTGAACCGGCTAGAGCAAAAGGCACAAAAGCAGGGATTTACTATTCAGCGGGGTGCCCAGGGATTTGTTATCATGCCCTTGAAGGAAGACGGGAATCCAATGGGTTCACAGGAGCTGGCCCAACTGTCCGAGGAAGAACGGAATAAGATACAGAACGAAGGACAGTCGATCCAGGATGAGCTGCAGGAAGTGCTGCGAAAAATTCGCACTTCAGAAGGCGAAACCAAGGAGAAGCTGGAGGAGCTGCAGAAAAATACAATTTTATTTGCCATCGAACATCATCTTGAAGGGCTCAAAGAGAAGTATGGTGAGTATCAGCGGATAAATGAGTATCTGGATGATCTAAAAAACGATGTGGTTACAAATGCCGAGAACATCGCTCAGATGGAGCAGGGTGAGGGGCGACAGATGTCTCCGCAGCAGCAGGCGGCCGCCGTGCAGCAGCAGAATATCTTAAATCGTTATACGGTTAACCTTATAGTCGATAACTCGGATACCAAAGGTGCTCCGGTTATCTCGGAAATGCGGCCCACCCACAAGAAACTGATAGGAAAGTTGGAGCGGAAGGCCCAATTCGGGATGTTGTATACCGATTTTAACATGATAAAACCGGGAGTACTGCACCAGGCCAACGGCGGGTACCTTGTGTTAGAGGCGATGCACCTGTTTCAGTACCCCTTTGCATATAATGTGTTGAAGCATGCTCTTAAAGAAGGAGAGGCGAAGATTACCGATCAAATGGAGGTCTTCCAGGCAATCAGCACCGAGTCTCTCGACCCGGAGCCGATTCCTCTTGATATAAAAGTTGTATTGATAGGGAATCCGCGGGTTTACTTTATTCTGCAGCAGCTGGATGAAGAGTTTCAGGAACTGTTTAAGGTGAAAGCCGATTTCAACTCCTTTATGGATCGCAGCCAAGAAAGCATCGATATGTACGCCGGCTTTTTGGCCGGACGTTGTGAGGAAGAGGGCTGGAAGCCCTTTGATAACAGCGGAGTTGCCCGAATGGTAGAACATGGGATGGAACTAACCCAGGACCAGGAGAAGTTGACTACCAAGTTTGCCGATGTATGTGATGTAGCCCGTGAGGCAAATTACATAGCTGAACAAAGAAAGGGTGATTCGATTTCCAGAGACGATGTGTATACCGCGATTATGGCCAAGCGCAGAAGGGCGAACCGCATTGAAGAGTATATCCAGGAGATTATCAGCCGGGGTGACATTTACATAGATACGGACCAGAGGGTTACCGGTCAGGTCAACGGTTTGTCCGTGGTCGATCTTGGGGATTACTCCTTTGGAAGACCCTCCAGAATTACCGCACAGACCTTCGTGGGGCGTTCGGGGGTGGTGAATATCGACCGAGAGGCGGACATGTCCGGGCCGGTACATAACAAAGGTGTACTTATACTAAGCGGATATATGAACGGGACCTATGGAAGATGGAAACCGGTTTCTCTTTCGGCCAGTCTGGTATTTGAACAGCTGTACTCCGGAGTGGACGGGGACAGTGCCTCTTCCACCGAACTGTATGCCCTTTTATCAAGTTTGGCCGACATTCCTCTTAAGCAGAACATTGCCGTTACCGGGTCTGTAAACCAGCGGGGCACAGTACAGCCGGTAGGAGGAGTAAGCCAGAAGGTGGAAGGGTTCTACGATATCTGTAAAGCAATTGGTTTGACCGGTGAACAGGGTGTAATAATTCCACAGCAAAATGTAAAGAACCTAATGCTTCGCGAGGATGTGGTGAAGGCCATTGAAGAAGGGCAATTCCACATTTATCCGGTTTCCACAGTTGCCGAGGGTATGGAAATTTTAACCGACAAGCCCTTTGGCGAGCGGCAGGACGACGGCAGTTTCCCTGAAGATACGGTGAATTACTCCGTGGAACAGACTCTGCTGCAGTACGCGAAGGCCTGGGATATGTATAGCAAGGATAAATCAGCCTCCCAAGCTGATAAAAGCTGATAAAAGCTGAGTTTCAGTATAGCCGGAGCTATGAGCGTGCAGCCAGCTCAGAAAATAGTACATCATAGCGCCCAATAAGAGTCTGCCAGCTGTACTTTTGCATAGCTTCGGGAAGGCCGGCCGGTGGAGAACACCGGCCGCTGAGTAGTTCCCCCAATCGCTTTTCGAGCTCTGTATCATTATTATACAGACAGAAAGGATGATATTCCTGGGGAATAATCTCGGGGTAGGCGAGCCTTTTCGGCAGGAGGGGACTGCAGCCGGCCGCTGCAGCTTCTGCTATAGAAAGGCCGAAATTCTCCTGATAGGCCGTGCTTACAACAATGTCGGCCCGCTGCAGCAGATGGATATATTCGGTTCTGCTTTTAAGATAACCAAAGTGTTCGATTTTATCTGCCAGCCGCTGTTTTGCCTGATCAAACACCGCCGGATACCGCTTGAATTGTTCACCTGCGAGGGCCACACGGAAACGAAACCCCCGTTCGGATAAAGAAAAAAGGACATTGAAAAAACTCTCCGGATTCTTGTCATGCTCCCATCGGTGGTTCCAGAGAATAAGGGGGCCCTGGGAGGACTGAGAACCTGCCCTTGAATCCGCCTTTGCCGAGTCAGCTGTCTCAGGGGCAGGCGGGGCTTCGATTCCGGGGTACAGCACTGTGCTTTTGGGCAGAAGGGCATCGACGACCCACAGGGGTTTAGTATCCGGCATATGACGGAGAAAGCCGGGTAGTTCATCGAAAAAAGTGTTCCGATGATAATGCGAGTTAAAAATGAGGCTGTCCGCCGCCAGACCGGTGGTGATATCGGTAAATCCGTAATGAAAATCTCGGGTTTCCCCGGCTGACAGGGGATAGTTTAGCTGATTTTCGTGGTAATACGCTATCAGCGGTGGACAGGCAGCTCCCCACAGGGCCTTTAGATCTGCCAGGGAAAGCATACTTGCCGCACACACCAGGTCGAACTTTTGGGGCTTGGGTATAGCCCGGGTTACTTCCAGCGCCGCCCCGCGCATTCGCCACTTCCAATACCGAGCCGGCAGGCTAAACAGCGTGAAATTATGCTGTGAGTAATAAGCAAGCCCGTCGGCGAAGGCCTTATGGGAACCTCCGTAGAAGGGCTCGATAAATAGAATATTGAGGGGCTGCATGTCTGCAGTGTATCGAAAAAAGGAATAGTGATAAAGAATGTTTAATAAAAGAAAAACAGAGCCGGGAAAAGGAGGAGAAACCCGGCTCTGTTTGGATTGTATAGTTTTTTTTATTACTCCAAGTGTTACAATCTAAACAACAGCCGGCCAGCTTAAGTTACACTTTTGGAGTAAAATTTGCATTAAAATTCCTTATAAAGAGACCACAGATTAGAGTGTATTCCACCGAGTTAGAAGAACATCTCTCCCTGTTTGGAAGCCGGGAGGGCTTCTTCAACCATTTTGTTAAACACAAGAGCGGTGATGTAGGTATCGTAGCTGCTGCCGTGAAGCTGAGCTCCATCGGTGCTAATCTTAAATCGGCGGGCTAATTCGGCCAATTTTGGGTATTTACCGATACTGTTGCTTTTCATCGTGCAAAACAGCGGCTTGTCGAACAAAAACGGTACAAACTGGGCGTCAAAGTCG
>JAIPFV010000112.1 GCA_021736475.1 Spirochaetia bacterium
AAGTATTGGGTCTCCTTGCCGATTAGAATATTGAGGTGGTGGGGAAAATACCTACTGTGCAGGTAGCCCTCAAAGCCATCTGCTACCAGGTCCTCCTTGAGGTGCATGAACTGCCGGCTTAACGCATGGAAACCAAGAGCCCAGTGAGCCATGCGAAAGAGCCGGTTCTCGGCCGAGCCGCGGGAGATTTCCAGATTACGGGACAAATCGCGAATCCCGGCGGTGGACCTGAGCTGTCGGAAGATCTGCTCGTAGGAAATAACTCTTTTTGCATAATAGTTTAAACTGAAGGTCTGATCGCTGAAGGTTCGTTTGCAGGACAAGCACTGGTAGCGTTGAACTTTCCCAAAAGCCTCTGTACAATGGTGTCCATAGCACCTATACCAATATGACCGGTGCTGCCCTTCGAAGTGCTGGGAGCACTCCTTATAGGGACAAAATGGTGGTGTGATCATTCTTTTTTCCTCCTCTTTGGTGGTCTTACCTATATAGAGGGGTAAAAATGGGGCTGTGCTTCACTCAAATATGAAAATTTTCAATAAGCTTCGAGACAGTCTTAAAAAACGACTTCTTTTGTAACTTAAACTGTGATAGATTTAGAGTAGATCATACACACAAGGAGCTAGTAGTATGCAAATTCCAGTTGAAGAAATTGTAATCAAACGACGCATACGTCAAGACCTTGGCGACATTTCAAAACTTATGGAAAGCCTGAAGGCATATGGTCTTATGAATCCAATATTGATCAATAGCTCACGGGAGCTTATTGCAGGGCGTCGACGACTTGAGGCAGCCAAACGACTAGGTTGGAAAAATATTGAGGCTCATATTGTTGATTCTGGTTCCGAGGTAAATGAACTTGAGATGGAGATAGATGAAAACCTGCATAGAAGGAATCTGAGTGCGGTCGAACTAGCTGACGGAATGTCCCGTTTAGAGAAACTAAAAAACCCAGGATTATTTCGTAAGATCTTACATGCGATCTCACGTTTCTTTAGACGTATTTTTGGTCGCCGAAAATAATCAGTTACAACAATCATTTATAATGGAATAGATTGCAGAGTTTAGCTTTTAGCCCGGAGAATACTCCGGGCTAACTTGCTATTCTGCTTTCAGGTCGCTGGTTCGAAATCTTTGCACAGAATCTACATCGTTCTGGGCCAGCAGCTGGTCACCGGATTGCTGCAGCCAGGTGTAGGCTAAGACGGGTTGATCGGACTGTTGCTGCAGCTGGAGCTGGGTGTTGAATTTTCCGATGTAATGGGATCCGGAATCGCGGATGATGCAATAAAGGTTGCCATCGATGATGAGGATTGGTGATTCTGCGTATACATCGGTTTCGGATTGCTGTTCCAGCTCTAGGTTTTCCTGGTTTAGGCCAACCAGACGTACAGCTCGGGGAGGGTTATCTTCGCCGGCGATGGCCACGTACATTTCACCGAAATCAACGGGTTCACGGGTTCTAATTGTATTCAGGGTGGAGCGGGCAGCTATTTGACCATTGGGCTCGAGGAGAGCCAGACGTCCTAAGAGTTGGTTGTCCTGTCTACGGAAAAGGGCAAATGGGAGTGTGGGGGTGGAAGCTTGGGCGGCTTCAGCTGGCGGCTGCCCTGTGGCTTGGGTTTCTTCCGCCTGATCGGCTTCTTCTTCTGCAGAACGCTCCTCCTGGCGCTGTTCTTCCTCTATCAACTCCTGCTGATCTTCGGCGATGCTCTCACGTTCTTCGGCTATGTCACGCTCACGCTGAGCAAGCTCTTCCTCACGCTGATCGATTTCATCTTCTGGCTCATCTTCTACCGTTGCCGCTGGTTCTGCTTCTGTTTCGGTAGACCGTTCTTCTGCAGTTTCAGCTGCTTCAGGTCCAGGTCCAGGTTCAGGTTCAGGTTCTGTGGGTTCAGCTTCGGGTTCTGCCTGGTCGGGTTCCTGCGTTCTTTCTTCTTCGAGTTGGCGGCGGTCTTCTTCAAGTTCTTCTTCACGCATTTCAACAACTTCTTTGCGTTCTTCTACGCCTCTGTCCTCTTGAGTGCGGACCTCTTCAACTACTTCATCGGTACTGAGGCTTTCTGCGGAGGGCATGTCCTGACCTGCAAGTTGGGTGAGGGGGATTACCATTTGCGTGGAACCCGGCCACTCGCTGTAACGGCGGGAGATGCCTACTTTTTGCGGATCAAGGGCCTCGATTACGGGGCTGCTGTAGTTTTCTCTGAAAAACTCCATGTTGCCCCGGTAGACTGCGTTGTAGTAGGTAGTAAACAGGGCTAAGGCAGCGGCACGTTCGGCACTTATGCTATAGGAGGCCTCGAAATAGCCTGAGAGTATGCGGCGAACGTTGTCAATATGATCAACCTGCGCGTTTTCTTCGATTATAAACAGGTCGGCGTTATAGCCTTCAGCCCCGGACGGAGCAACTATATGCAGAATACGGTATTTTTGAGCATATCCGGCCTGCTCTCTTGCAGCTTCGGTTTCAATGGGCTGGATAGCAAGTCCGGCGCCAATGTTTTTTATCTGGTCGATGGTTTCGATTTTGTCGTGAGGGCCTTCGTAATTGATAAACTCGATCTGTGCATCCGAAACACTCTCGAGTTCTGCCTCGACAATATCAACGGCACCAAGGAGATTCGGCACAACAAGCAGTACACCTAATAACACATGCAATCTTTTCATACTTTAGAGTATAACATGCTACGGTGGTGAGTTCATTAACAAAACTGATGAATTTTGCTGAGAATTTGTATGATTTAGTTTTATTGTAGCTGTGCCAGCTCCCGAAGAGTCTGCATTGCCAGACGGCGCAGTGAACGCGGTGCATCGGAGCGATAGATATACATGAGGCTGTTTATCGCGTCGGGCCCGACTGTTCCGCTGTAGGTGCATACCGCTTTAATACTGTGAATCATTTCAGTGGTTAATAAAGGGTTTTCGCCGATGGGTATTTTTCCGCTTTCGACTTTGTTTCTAAGTGTTTTGAGAACTTCCCCGTCAAGATTGCTTTGCAAGCTGCCGATTGCTTTGATTATCTTCAGTTGTACTTGGGTATCCCATTCATATTCAAGCAGATCCAGAAGGAACCTCTGGCTTGCCAGGGTTCCGTACTTTCCAAGCAAACCAACCGCCTGTGATCGGATTTCAGGAAAATCATTGATGTAAACCCCGTTGCGGCGTATCGGGTTAAGTACCCCTACCCCGGCAGCTTCCGTGAGCAGTGCGAGCATGCCGGGGTAATTTTTTACAGCAGAGATCTTTTCTGAGCGAGCCCTTAGTTCTTCCATCAACATCTGGTACTGTGATCTCCCGCCCTCCTCAAGCAGCGCCTGCTCCGCGGTAGTGAGTGTATCGGCTGGGAAACTGTGAAGGGACGGCAGTGAGACATATTCCTGGACAGGCTGCCTCGAAGGGCTCTCGGGACTGAGAAAACTGTATACCACCCAGTCTTGGCCTCCGATTATGATTCGTCCGGAATCGAGGATCAGCGGCGGTACCGCCGGCTGCGGTATGGGGCGGTCGCTCAGGAGGCTTCCGCTTTCGGTTTCGTACGCCCGGATTGAATGCTGGTTATACAGCAGGAGTGTCTCTATATTTTGCTTTTGCAGGGTGATGAATGGTTTGCTGTAGACAGCGAGCTTAGCGGATTTCATTGAGATACGGGTATTCCAGAGTTCAGCCCCTGAACTGCCATCGATGGCGGCTATTCTTTGGTCGCCGGTACGCACATATAGCTTCGATACGCCCAAACTTATATCTTCGGCGGTAGAAAAAAGGTCGGCCTTCCACAAGAATTCTCCAGTGTGGGTATACATCCTTATATTACGTCCGGTAGCAAGGGCTACCCGGCTATGAGAAGTTGAGATCACGGCTGGCTTGCTGCCCACGGCTTGGGATGGCTCATTACCGACGGGCACACGTAGGCTGATGCCGGAGGCATCGATGCGTAGCAAATCACCTTCCCCGGAAAAGATCCATATCGAGCCGGACGGATCAACCTTCGGTGGGGAGGACGGCTGAAGCTTAGCTGGTTCCTGCCAAATAAGCTGGCCTGTATGGGTATACAGGGAGATACTCCGCCCGCTGAGGGTGTAAAGCAGCCCGCTGTGCCCGGGAAGGAGCCACTGGATAGGGGACGAAGATTCAGCGGGTTCCAATTTCCAGATAAGTCGGCCGGTGGAGTCAAGGGCGGCGAGATTGCCAGGTTCCAGGATGCTGTAAAGTGTTCCGTCGGGACTGCGCTGCAGAAACGCCTGGGGACGGCTTTTCAGGCGGGAACTGCGCCGTAGCAGGATTCCGTCGGCACGGAGGGAGTAGAGTCGACGGTCTTCGGATAGAAGATGTACGATCTCCGGCCTTGAACTATGGGTGGAAGTAAGGGCCAGCACCCGGCCTCCAGTCGCGTACTTCCACTCAAGGGTTATCTGTCGGTTGACGGAGGGCAGCTTCTCGGCAGTGACTGAGAAGGTTTGAGATAGGAGAGGTGGTGCGGCTGAATAGAGCCCCGAAAAATAAAGTAAGAGCATCATCGCCAAAAAATATGATCCGGGAGACGAGAGGCAGCTGCGGGATATTTTCTTGCTATTATTGACTTTTCCCATTTTCTTAAGTACCGTTATTGCGACTATGAATAGCCTAGCCGCATACGCTCCCGGCCATGTGACCGGGATATTTTTTATTGACGATCTCGATACGGATCCTCTAAAACGCGGCTCCCTGGGGGCCGGTTTCTCAATCGATTTGGGAGCGACCACCCGTATAGCTGCTGAGGACAACTCACCCGAAACCGGGATCTCAAAAACCGGTCCGCGCTTCATTCTGAATGGAGAGCCGCGCGAGCTGGATGTATCAGCAGCCGTCTATACCCATTTTATAGAATCCCAGCCGAATTTACCACACAGCAAGCTGACAATTTCGCACAAGATCGATTTGCCCCAGGGCAGCGGTTTTGGGACTAGCGGAGCAGGGGCCTTGAGCCTGGCGATGGCCTTGAATCGGTGGTATGGAGGGCCTTTTTCCAATGAAGAGGCGGCTCAGTTTGCCCATCGTGCCGAGGTCGAGTGTAAAACAGGACTGGGCACAGTGATCGGTGAGTACTATGGAGGGTTTGAGATACGAACAAGAACCGGAGCCCCGGGGATCGGCAGAATCACCCATATTCCGTATCCGGAAGATCTGCGGGCAGTATTTGCCGTACGCGGCCCCTATTCTACCAGCGAGGCACTCTCTTCAAGGGAGGTCCGGGACGTGGTGAACCTTCATGGAAAGAATGCCCTCGAAGGGCTGCAGCGCGATCCGAATGTGAACAATTTTCTGCGATACTCCCGACAATTTGCCGAGGGAACCGGTTTATTTACCCCCTGGGTAACAGATATTATAGAAGTACTTGACGCACACCATAGTATCGGCAGTATGTTAATGTTTGGGGAGGGAGTGTTTACATTGGCTCCGCCGGACAAGGCAATTGAACTAGAAGCGGAGTTGCGAAGCTACTGCGAAAGAACTTACAGCAGGGATACTCATAAACCCGTGGTTTTTTCAGCAGGAATTAATAGTTCTGGAGGAACCTTACTATAATGGATATACATGTACCAAAAGATCATCCCCGTTACCAGTCTATAGCCATCCGCGAAATGCTGGTAGAGATGGCCGATGCTTCAGTAGTTGCACCGGCCGGGCTGATTGCCCACGGCCGCGGAGAAGCGTTTGACTATCTGTTCGGAGAAGATACTCCACCGCCAGCCTATGAAGCCATTGAGGCTTCCGCTGCAAGTCTACTGATTGCCAGCCATCCGGTGCTTTCAATTAACGGAAATGCCGCCGCCCTCTGCCCTCACCAACTGGTAAAGCTTTCCGAAGCAAGCGGGGCGCCCCTCGAGATAAATCTGTTTTACCGTACCCTGGAGAGGGAACAGGCGATTGCCGAGGTGTTGTACGAATCCGGAGCCCAGGAGGTGCTTGGTGTTGGAGATGATGCCTCCGAAACTATTTCCGAGGTCGGCAGCGAGCGTCGAAGGGTAGATCCGCGGGGTATCGGAAGTGCCGATGTGGTATTTGTACCCCTGGAGGACGGGGACCGAACCGAAGGTTTACGGGGAATGGGTAAGACGGTGCTTACCGTCGACTTAAACCCTCTGTCGCGGACCGCCCGTAAGGCGAATATTAGTATAGTTGATAATTTAATGCGCGTGGTTCCACTTTTGACCGAAGCGGTAGAGAAACTAAAGGACCGAGACGAGAAGGAACTGAAGAAAATAGTCGACACTTTTAGCAACCAACGGAATTTGAAGGCATCCCTCGATTATATTGCCGATCGGCTGTACTCTTTCAGCTTTGAAGGAGAGTAGAAATGGCTCCGAACGAAGTGATTGACAAGCAAAAATGGATAGATAAAAAAGCAGATGGAAAGCGAATAACAATGTTAACCGCCTACGATGCTGCTTTTACATCCCTTCTCTCTCAGGTAGATGGGCTGGATATGATTTTGGTGGGCGATAGCCTGGGGATGGTTATCCAGGGCCACGACACTACCAGAGCGGTGAGCATGGATGCAATGCTCTACCATACCGAAATTGTTGCACGCTCAGGCCGTGGGATTCCAGTTATCGGAGATATGCCCTACCACAGCTTCGACACGGCAGATGAAGCCCTTATGAATGCCACACGCTTGATGGAGGCGGGGGCCTCTGCGGTGAAGATCGAGGGTAACAAACCGGAGGTGGTCATCCGTCTGGTTGAGGATGGAATACCAGTAATGGGTCATTTGGGACTGCTGCCGCAGACGGCCGAAAATTTTAAGGTTCAGGGAAAGGATAACGAGGCCGCCGACACAATTTTCAAGGATGCCCTGGAATTGGAAGCACAGGGAGCTTTTGCGGTAGTCCTCGAGTGTGTGCCCCGCAGCTTAGCCCAAAAAATTACCGGGGCTCTTAAAATTCCCAGTATAGGCATCGGTGCCGGCCCCGATTGTGACGGGCAGGTGCTGGTTCTTCACGATATGCTGGGTTTGACCCAGGGCTATTCGCCGAAGTTCGTGAAACGCTTTGCTCAATTAGATTCCGCTGTGATTGAGGCGGTACAAAGCTATAGCGATGAGGTGAAATCCGGCAGCTTTCCCACCGACCCTTACTCATATCACTAGAGGGTAGCATTTGGTTTCGGTATTTTAGCAGGCACAGGAAAGCAGGAGGACAAATAATTGACTGAAGAGACACAAGGGTTTCAGGCCGGAGACTTTGGGGATCAGGAATCTCAGAATAAGGACCTACAGTCCAGGGGGATCCCTTCTAAAGGGCTCCCCTCCAAAGGTCGTCCTGCGGATGAAGTCTCCGCGCTGGTTGAACAACGCCTCTCCGGTGATCTCACCTTTACCTCCGGCAATATCCTCGGCTCAATGTGCAGTCAGCCCCACCCCTTTGCAGCCGCCATTTTTCAGCAACAGTTGGCAAAAAACATAGGCGACCCCGGACTTCATCCGGCTTTGACTGAGATGGAGGCGGAGACAATACACATTCTGGGCAGCCTGTGTGGAAACCCTAAAGCCGTCGGAAGTATCGTCACCGGCGGAACGGAAGCCAACCTGTTGGCCATGTGGACCGCCAAAAACAACACTCCAAAAGAGCGTCGAGAGGTGGTGCTGCCGGAGACGGCCCACTTTTCCTTCGACAAAGCTGCCAGTCTGATGGACCTGACCCTGATTAAAGTTCCGGTAGACCCACACAACCGGGTTAAATTAGATGAGTATCGTCAGGCGGTGGGGCCGCGAACAATGGCTCTGGTGGCGATTGCCGGAACCACCGGACTGGGGGCGGTTGACCCGATTGCTGAGATTGCCAAAATCGCCGAAGAACACCACCTGTACCTGCATGTGGATGCGGCCTTCGGCGGGTTTGTCCTGCCCTTTTTAGAGGCTGCTGGGTATCCGATGGGTGATTCTGTTAGTGGCGCGGAACACACAGGGTCTTTAAAGTACCCGGGTGTGTTTGATTTTAGTCTGGCAGGGGTCAGTTCGATTACCCTCGATCCCCACAAGATGGGTAGAACTCCAATTCCGGCGGGCTGTATACTCTACCGCGACGAAGAGATTGCAGGTTCAAGCACTACCCAGGTCTCCTACCTGGCTGGGGGCAAAACCCGACAAAGGACTATTGTCGGCACCCGCTCCGGCGCAGCGGTTGCGGCGGTATGGGCCAGTTTGCAGCATATCGGTTTTGACGGTTACCGCGATACGGTGCGCCGTTGTATGCAGAATACCTATTTTCTGAAAAATAGAATTGATGCAATGTCAGGTATAGAAACAGTAATTCCTCCGGTAATGAACGTATTGGGGATTCGCCCTAGCCGGGGAACTGCGGAGGAGTTAGCCGATGGTCTGCGCGCCCGAGGGTTTGCACTTTCGCTGTTTCCCGGTTTTTTACGGATAACCCTGATGCCGCATTTGAATCAAAACCACCTGGAGAACTTTTTACAGGTGCTCCAAGATACCCTGCAAGCTACGGTGAAAGCGATGCAAAAGGAAGAGACCAACAGCTACTCTAACAGGAACCAAGGAGAAAACAATGCAAGGTGATGAATCTCATGATAGCCAACCAAACTTTAGTTTCTCTGAGCAGGCGGGGGGCCCTTCATATTCAGGAGAAACCTCCCCGTTAGGGAAACATCCGTCAAAAGATATTCTCGGTTCTCTATCGACCGCCTTGAGGGGAAAGAAAGTCGCCCTTGGAATTACCGGCAGCGTGGCAGCCGTGCGCAGCAGCGAAATAGCACGGCTGCTGATGCGCTACGGGGTGGAGGTATTTCCGGTAATGAGTCCTGAGGCAGCCCGCATCATCCATCCGAACCTGATGGAATGGGCAACCGGTAACCCTGTTGTAACTAGCCTCAGCGGCTCTATAGAGCATGTTGCTTTGGCAGGTAATGTAGCCAACCGGGTCGATGCAGTGCTGATAGCACCATCTACTGCCAACACCATAGGAAAAATCGCTGCCGGAATTGACGATACTCCGGTTACCACTTTGGCAACCACCGCAATCGGCCAGGGAATACCAATGCTGATTGTACCGGCAATGCACGAGCCTATGTATTACCATCCGGCGGTGCGACGGAACATTGAGACACTGAAAAGCGATGGTATTCATGTGCTTATACCGAATGTATCTGAGGGTAAGGCTAAGATTCCGGACACCGAAGAGATCGTTTTTCACACGATCGATCTGCTCCGCAGC
>JAIPFV010000113.1 GCA_021736475.1 Spirochaetia bacterium
CAACATACTCGGTGGCTACATTGGTCTTAAAAAAATAACCGGTTTCTTCATGCAGCATGTCGGCAACCTCTTCAGCCCCCGCGGCAACCCGTTCCATCTCACCGGACGGCACGAACGACCAGATAATCGGATTGTCCTCCGAGCCTAACGGCTGCTCTTGCTTTCCACCTGCAAAGGCTACCGAAGCAACCAACAAGGTGACTAAAACTAGAAAAAGAACCCTTTTTCTATTCATCTTTCTTCCTCCTTTAAGTTGTGCTAAACAATTTCTAAGTGATTAGCCTTTGCATTATATCGCGGCATATATGAGTAGACAATAAGGAATTTACTTAATTTTTGTCGATTTCCCATGTACCTTTACTTTGTGGCGGATAATGCGTTATTCTTGAATTACCAAGGTGGTGCTATGATAGATGAAGAGAACTTCGATGATATACGACCATACCGCGGTGATGAAGTACCGGAGGTTCTGAACCGGTTGAAAAACAGTCAGTGGCTCATGTCGGGTCTGCGGACTGTCTTTCTCCCCAAGACACCCCGTTTTTTAGCACCCTTAATTGACAGAATTCTTAAAATTTATCTGAGTTTGAAGCTCGGAAACACGCAAACCGTAGGTTCTTTTCAGCGAAAAATAATAGTTGATACTCTCTTGCATCCAATCGTAAAGAAGACCAGCAGCGGCCTCAGCTACAGCGGTCTCGAGAACCTCGATTCCTCCCAGAATTACCTCTTCGTGTCCAACCATCGTGATATAATACTTGATCCGGCTCTCTTGGATTATATCCTGTCAAAAAACAATTTCGAAATGGCACAAGTAGCTTTCGGTGACAATCTGCTGTTTAACGATGTAATATCCGATCTCATCCGAATTAACCGCGGAGTAATCGTCAAGCGCAGTCTCCCCCCGCGTGATCAATACATCGCCAGTATGAAGCTGTCAAACTATATCCGTAAAACCCTCGAAGAGGGGGAGTCAATATGGATCGCCCAAAGTTCCGGACGGTCAAAGGACGGAATGGATATCACAAACCCGGCTATCATGAAAATGCTCTACTTCGCGTATAAGCAGGATAAGCTGGATTTTCATGAGTTTTTGCGGCGCACAAAAATTGTACCGGTAGCCATTTCTTATGAGTATGACCCTTGCGATCGAATGAAGGCCTGGGAGATCCATCGCAAACGAACCCGTGGTGAACATAAGAAGCGCAGATATGAGGACCTCGTCAGCATTATGGCCGGGATAAAAGGTTTTAAGGGAAAGGTCCATTATCACTTTAATGCACCGATGCCGCCGGAATATAAAAATGCGAAAGAACTGGTAACCGCTATCGATGAGCGTATTCAGCATGGATATAAACTGTGGGCCACCAACTTTATCGCCTACGATGTAATCCATAATACCAATCTATTTGAACAGACTTACTCGGAGTTTGAAAAACAGCGGTTTTTTCTGCGATTTCGGCGATTATCCAAGCAGGTAAGAAACATACTGCTGGAGGCATACTCCAATCCGGTTGCCAATAAAATGATGCACGGTAAAAAAATTCAAATGGAATAGACCGGAATACTATGCGGCTCAACAGCAAAGCAATTGCATTAATACAAAACATCCTGCCCCAGTCTCTGCTCCTGCTGTTGTTGGTTCTACCTGTGTTGTTAAGCAGCTGCAGCGGCGCTCCTCCCCAGATCGCCCAGCTGTTCTGGCAGTTGAATATAGTACGGGATATTAAGGACTCTACCCAGCACGAGGAGCTGAGCTTGTATGTCCATGCCCAGGACCCCGACGGGACGGGCGATCTGGAAGAAATTGAACTTGTACATCCGGAAGCCGAGTTGCGCTGGAATTTCACAGCGGAAAACTGGCACGAAGTTGTTCGAAACGATGAAATGTGGCTGGGTGGAAATGGCATTAAGAGCGGCTTTACCGAGGAGGTTCCCCGTGGAGAATACCGGGTGAAGGTTCTAGACAGGGCCGGAGAAACAGCGGTTACGAGTTTTTTTATCAGTAAGGACATCCAGGGGCTGCAGAAGGGAAATATAAAGGAGAGTCGTTTTCCGAGGCTACAGGTAATGCCCGACAGCATCAAACTGTACTTTTCTGCACCGGAAGTGTTGCTGTCTCTGTACGATGGGGATGAACAGTTTTTGCGCAGTCAGGCCTTCACCTCGAGCGCGGAGTCGGATGGTGACGGCGGACAGGTTCCGACAATCTCAGACTGGCGCAGTAAGTGGCCGGGGGCAGAGATGATGTGGATCCAGGAGTATGACTCCGCCAGGGGCTTCGGCCTGGTCAGCGGTCCGTACTTGCTGCCACAATCCGAATGAGAGCATCCAGCTGTCTTTTATTTCGAACGCTTTTATTTCGAACGCTTGAAAAGCGAGCTTATAAAACTCTTAAGCTGTTCCCACAGACTTGTGCCGTATTTTTCCGAGTAGTCCAGGGCAGCCGTCTTTAACGAAAAGTTATTTCCGTACTTACTCTTTAAGCCGTCCCAGTGTTTTATGATCCACATATACAGGTCGGACATAGTGCGTCCCGGAAAGCGGGAGATGATGTTTTCCTGCTCAATAATGCGAATAATCGGTTTGTACAAATTATTGTACCAGGAGGAGGCGGCCTGCAGAAAATCGATCTCCGTTTTACGACCCTGATTAAGAAAGTATTTGTGTCCCTGAATATGGCGCAGCATCTCTACATAGCGCCCGGGTTCGGAGAAGACAATCTCTTCAGGGGGAATAATACTGTCCAGCTGGGTGTCGCTGAAAACTTTCTGCTTTTCGTACTCGACAACTGCATTCTTAAGATCGCTTACCGTCATTCCCGGCTGCATCTCTATCTCGGAATCAAGCTCGATTACCTCGGCGTCGATTGCCTCAACTCCCTGCATGCGGGCCACAGAAACCCGGTGATTGCCGTCTCGGACAAAGTAGACGCCGCCGATCTCATACAGCTTAATCGCCGGCAAAATTACATCCGAGAGGTGGGCTCGATCCACACTCTCCCAACGACCCCGGATGAAATCGCGTTTTGGCAGAAAAGCACTGGTGAAGTCTTTGTAGCGCCCCTCACTTCCTATAATCTTTTCAATCGGAACAATTTGCATACCCTTGTAGATTTCAGTTTTCGGCTTTAGTAGGTTACGTACATCCTCGAGCGACAAGAGGCGCTGGCGGTCGGGAGTGAGTGCATTGAGGAGCTGGCTGATGGTGGCCTTTGAGCGGGCCTTATTGAAATCGTCACGAGCCTGGCTGTGAACGAAAGAGTTGTTCTGCATTCTTAGGGTACCTCAATATCAATAGTTGTGTGTTCATATGCATTTACAATCCGCGTGGACTCGTAGGTGCTTTCCCGCACTTCATTTAGGTCGTATAGATGTACGTGGCCGTGAACTAAAAACTGAGGCTTAAACCACCGCATAAACCACAGGAAACTTTTGAACCCCCGATGGCATTTGTCCTTTCGGTCGTGAATACCCAGGGGCGGGGCATGGGTTAATAGAATATCTACCCAGCGCCCGTACACAATACGGTAGAACAGTAGCTTAGGCAAGAGCTTTAAAATATTTAGGAACATTTGGGTTTCAGTAAACTGGTTTAGCCCGTTATTGTAGCGCATGCTGCCTCCCAGGCCGGCAATAATTGTCCCCTCTACCCGACGAACCTTCCCTCCGACATACGTAGATCCATAGGTCCTCTCTAGAAAATCATCCTTCATGGCGTTTTTAAGAGTTTCCTCGCGGTATTCCTTGCGGTAATGGCCAATACGTTTGAGGTTATGGTTACCGAATACAAATAACAGGGGTTTGTTTAAGCTGCTGACAATAAAACCGTAGTAGGGCAGCTCAAGGTCACCGGCGCTCAGCACAAGGTCTACCTGTTTAAAACGGGTTTTCAACTGATTTGAGTAAATTAAAGGATCTATATGGTCGGAAATGCAGAGTATTTTTAATTTCCTCACTAGGCTACCTTTTCTGTTTCGCCGCTCCATACCAGAAGTCGATTGCATCAATCATTGAATTAGTTATCAAAGGGCGGCGAAATCTATGTTTTTCAGATGCTCCATCAACTCATCCTTACTCACCAGGTCAATTGGACGGCTTTCGGCATATTCAACGGCCTTACGTGAAAAAGTTGAGGAGATTATAATTACACCTCTGGAAACATTCAATTTCTTCATTTTTTCATGCAGCGAACGCATGGTTGATTCTCCGAGAGATTCCGGCACCCGCAGGAACCACATTAGCTTTGGAAGCTTTTTGGCGTTGCGCCAGCGGGTGTCGCTGTCCACAGCGATAATCTGACAGCCGTTCTGTATTTCACTGGTATCCCGGATAGTCAGACCCATTGGGCCGGTGGTAACCGCCTTGCAAATTTCCACGAATTCGGCGGCACTGGCGGTAAGAAAATCCTTCATGTGGTCATCGGTGCGCATGTCCTGGTATTGGCTCAGCTTCTCGGCCACATCCTTAAAGGAGGGTTTACGCTTGTAAATATGTTCCCACTGTTCAATGGCATTGTCAAAGCGTCGATCTTTTTCGTAACAGAGCGACAGAAAATAGCGCGCATACAGTGTCTCTTTCGATCCGGGATCATCCGACAGTTTGATAGCTCTTTCGAGCTCGGTAGCCGCTTTATCAAAGTTATTCATATTCATATAACAACTGCCGCGCTCGATCAATGACCGGATTTTCAAGGATTGTTCCCGCTGAGCCTTTTCGAAGGAGAGCAAGGCTGCTACATAATCGTGGTTATCCTTCTGCAGTTTTCCAAGATAAAAATGCGAGGTGTAGTTGGAGGGGTCATTTTTGATGGCCTTTTCAAATTCCGACTTAGCTTCCAGCGGTTTTTTACTGCGGTACAGAATAAAGCCGAGACGCTGATGCGCCTCCGCCAGGCGGCCGTCCAGGCTGATGGCTTTACGGTAATAGTTGCTTGCCTTAGTAGAGTTGTCTCGTGCCTCAAACAACTCTCCGGCCTTCAGATAGTATTCGGCAATATTCGGCTGTAGTTTAATCAGCAGCAAATACTCCTTCAGGGCTTCCTCGGGCTGGTTAAACCTCTCATATAGGGCGGCAATCTTTTTACGAAACTCATCTTCCTTAGTATGACCCTCAAAAACTCCTATCTGGTTTACCGCCTTAAATTCCATCAACGCCAGCTCCGGTTTGTTTTGCTCCAGATACGCCTGACCCAGGAGGTAGTGGGCATCCACGTTACGCGGGTTCTTTGCTAAAATTTGCTTTGCACCCCGGGTTACCGCTGCCGCTTTCCCGTTGTTCAGCTGCTTAAACAGGGTTTGCACCTGCTTGGGTGCGATGATAGACTTCACTAGGAAAAAGGTTATAATACCTAGTGTAATGCCGAGGAATATAATAAGAGCGATGATTAGGGGCATATACTTCTCCTTAAAGAAGATTAATGAGAAAATACGGCTATGTCAAACCTTACGAATGGGAAGTTCATAATATGAAGCAGGTTACCGCGCTTTTTATTTATTTATGGATAATAATGCTCTTGCTGTGTGGTATACCCACGGTATTAGCTGCCCAGGCGGCGCCAGTAGATGCGCAGAATTCGCCGGGGAGTGCAAAAGAGCAGGGCATAGAACTGTTTATGAAAAACCAGCCGGAGGCAGCCGCACCGCTGCTGCAAACCGCTCTACGCAAGGAGCCCCAGAACGGGAGGCTCTATATGTATTTGGCCGTCTGTTACGAACAGCTGGGAGATTTTCAGGCTGCTCAGCAGATATACCAGGATGGTCTGCCCCATGCCGGCAGCGATAAGGCCACCTTCTACTACAATATGGGTGTCAATTATCAGCGGCTCGAGCAGTACGACCGGGCCGAGGAAATGTACCAGGAGGCGCTGAAGCTGAATAACAACCTGGCCGGTGCCTACTTAAACCGCGCAAACCTGTATGTGCGGCAGGGACAGTTTGACGATGCGGTTTCCGATTACCGGGTATACCTTTCCCTTAAACCCAGTAGCGCACAACGTGAAAATATCGAACAAATGATAGCTCTGCTGAACCAAAAAGTGGTGCAGGCCGAGCGTGAGCGGCTCGAGCAGGAGCGCCGGCGCAAGGAAGAGGAACAGCGTCGGCAGGCACTGCTGGATCAGGTACTCAATTCCCTTGAGGAGTCCGGCGAGGAGACAAAGGGTCTCTCAGAGGGCACCGGAGAGGTGAAGGAGACCGAGCAGGAGTTCGATATTGTTGATTGAAACTATTGATTGATGAAGGAGATATAGATGGATCGAAAATGGCTCTACGCGGTGGGAGGACTCCTACTGATTGCCCTTGTCGGCGGCGGAATATTTTTCCTCGGCGGCGGGGATGAGAAAGATACCTCAGCCATAAGCGAAGAGGAGCGGGTGAGGCAGAATACCCTTACCCTGGCACAGGACTACTATGAAAACGGAGAGTATCAGCGTGCCCTTGACCTGGTCGACTCACTACTGATTAAAGATGCCGATGATGAAGCCGCGCGTTCTCTGCGTGATAAGATAATTCAAACCCGAAGACAAAATGAAGAACAGCGCTCCCTCACCAATGAGGAAAAGCGCCGAAGCGAAGAACAGCAGCAGGATGAACTGGTGAAAACACTCTCTGAGCTTGGCAGTTCGCTCCAGGACACCGACGGACGGAGTCAAGATGAGCAGCAGCGTGAGGCAGAACTCGAACGGCGAAAGCAGGAAGAGCAGGAAGAGCTTGAAAGGCAAAAGCGTGAAGCAGAGGAGCGTCGTAAACAGCAGGAAGCCGAGCGGGCGGCCATGGAGCAGGCCGAACGAGAAAAGCAGGACCGGATTCAGAACTTGATTAAGCAGGGCGTAGAGGCGATGGAGGATGAGCAGTTTATTGAAGCCAGGGGGAATTTCGACGAAGCCTTGTCCTTAGATCCGAATACCGCTGAAGCGGTCGCCCAAAAGGGTGAATCCTTTTTTCGAGAGGATGAAACCAGTCAGAATAATATTAGAAAAGCAGTTGAGTACGCCAACGAGGCAATTAAAATAGATCCGAATCTATGGATTCCCTATAATACCCTGGGCAATGTCTATTCTGCCCAGAAACAGTGGGAGAACGCCATCGATTCATACAAAAAAGCTGCACGTCTTAACCCGGAGAATGCGGATGTGCTGTTTGAGCTAGGCAAGGCCCAGTATCGTATGGGTCGTTTTGACGATGCCCGGCAGTCCTTCGAGGCGGCCATTCATAACAACAATCAGTTTGTAAAAGCATATCTGAATCTCGGCTTTACCTATCGGCAACTCAGAAGCAATAAGGCGGCCTTAAACGCCTTTCAGAGGGCTATCCGGATCGATCCCACCAATGATACAGCTTTCTTTCAAATATCAGAACTTCAAACCGTGCTGGGTAACTATTCCCAGGCCATTGAAGCATTAGAAGATGCAGTACAGCTAAGTCCTGACAAGGCAGTGTATTGGCGGAAACTGGGAACTCTCTACTACCGGCAAAAAAACTATGAGAAGTCAACCAATGCCTACCTTGAGGCGTTGAGGATTGATCCGGATGACTCAGCTACCAATTACAACTTGGCCAAGGTGCTTATTGATCAGGGGCAGGCAGATAAAGCCCTGGACTATGCGGTCAAGGCGGTACAACTGGATTCCGATTCAGCGGATAATCTTTATATTCTGGGAAAGGCCAGTGAGGAAACCGGAAACATCGAATCAGCACTCCAGGCCTACGAGCGCTCTCTAAAAGTCGACCCCAAGTACCTCTCTTCTCTGGTGAACCTGGGAAAGATTTATGATGAGCAGGGGAATTACGATCAGGCCCTCAAGGTGCTGCTGCGGGCTTATGAAATCGAGCCGAATTCTGTGACGGTTAATAACAATCTGGGGAACGCCTATTTGCACGCCGAGCTTTACAATGACAGTATCGAGCATTACCAGAAGGCGATCAATAGAAAACCGGGTGCAACCCTTATGCGCTATAACCTGGCAATCGCCTATATCGAAACCCAGCAGCGCCCTAAGGCCATTAACACCCTGTCGGAGCTTATTAAAATCGATGGGAACTACTGGGATGCCTACTACAAACTGGGTGAGCTGTTGTTCGCCGATGGCCAGGCCGACCAAGCCCGTCAGATATTGGAACGGCTGCTGGAGAAAAAACCGGACTATAAGCGGCGGGATAAGGTAGAGCAGCTGCTGTCATAGCCTGAGGTTCTAGGTGCGTCCGACAATTTCAAAAAGTTCGTTACGGCTAATACGGAACCAAATTGGCCGGCCGTGGGGGCAGCGGGGAACCGAGAGCTCAAAGGCCTGGCGTGCCAGATCGGCGGCGGAATAGCGGTCAAGCACTTCCCCGTCTTTCACCGCTGCCTTACAGGCTAAATCGGCAAACAGCCGGGCTTTAAAAGCAGTCTCAGAAGCCTCCTGTGACTGCAACGCCTCTATAAGCTGCTCTTCCAGTCCGACAAAGCGGGCCGGTACTCGGGTTATACGCCATTGTCCGGCCTTCTCCTGTTCGAGTTGAATCCCAATCTGCCTGTATTCATCCAGGCGTTGCCTCAATAGAGCTTCAACATCTTCTTCAACTTCAAATGTATAAGGTACCAGCAGACTCTGGCTTTGGACCGTACCGCCGGTCAGCTGTTCATAAATGATTCGCTCGTGGGCTGCATGCTGATCGATCATATACAGTGACTCCCCCCGCCGAACTATCAGAAAAAGGTCAAAGACCTGCCCGACATATTCAATCTCCTGCGCATCTGGTGGTCGCGGTTCGGTTACTTGTACTTCACTAGCCTGTTCTGCAGCCGATTCGCCCCGCTGTGAGCCGAACTCCTTCCACTTTTCGAGGGGCACAGTAAACGGTCGATCAGCAACCGGCGGTCCGAAATCCATTTCCCTAACCGGTGTCTGCTGCGGCTCTTGGGGGGTGATATATTTGCGGTTTAAATGCTCTTGTAGGGTATGTACCAGCTGGTGGTGGATCTCCGGAAGGTTCTTTATTCTTACCTCGCGTTTGGCCGGATGTATGTTAAAATCCACTAACTCAGGGTCAATTTCTAGAAAAATGAAAGACACCGGAAAACTACCGCCGGGCAGCAGCTGTTCGTAGGCATAGTGAACTGCCTGGACCAGTGAAAATTCCTGAATCC
>JAIPFV010000017.1 GCA_021736475.1 Spirochaetia bacterium
TGAAGAAGATACTCTTCTCCCGTGAATTTCTTATAGTAGCTTTGGGAATGTTCGGCGGAACATTTGCGGGCTTGCTGATTGTGGGAAACCTGAAACCGCTGCTGCTGGCTACCAATGTGCCGGAGTTTCAGGCAACCCTTGCGGTCTCTCTGTTTGCGGTGGGAAATGCCACCGGACGGGTTGTGTGGGGTAACCTTTTCGACCGCCTCGGTCCCCGGCGCACTATTACGGTTTCACTGGCATCCCTCGGAGTGGGCCTGGTGCTGCTGATGCTGCCCCTGCCCTCACCGCTTCTATTGGCGGTAGTTCTATTGGTTGGCACGGGGTTCGGCAGCTGCTTTTCGGTGTATGCCCTTTCAACCGAATCCATATTCGGCATTGACGCCTTTTCCACGGTGTATCCGATGGTGTTTCTCGGCTACGGTGTGGCTGCGTTAATCGGTCCGGTAGTAGGCGGCATTATTGCCGACAGCGCCGGTAGTTTTATACCGGCAATTATTTTGTCGGCTGTAGTGATAGTTGGCGCACTGGCTGCGGTCGGCCTGCTGTATACCTCGGCATCGTCGCGGAGCAGCTCTCCCAAGCACATACTGCAGGGAAACTAAATACTATATTCAGACTCAAACAGGGCTCACAGACTGCAAAAACGTTCAGTGATGCCCTCCGTTTGTACCACCCCGACTTTACTTAGATTCTAAAATATCACCCACCCCATTTAGTACAAGGTGCGGCCGGTAGGCGTAACGCTCGATGTGCTCGCGTTGAGTAACCCCGGATAAAACCAAAACTGTCTCTATCTCAGATTCAATGCCGGCTATAACATCAGTATCCATTCTGTCACCGATTATTGCTGTTTCCTCACGCTTGCTTCCAAGGATTTTCAGGGCGTTGCGCATCATGAGGGGATTCGGTTTCCCGATAAAATAGGCTTTGTTTTCGGTGGCCAATTCGATTGGTGATATCAGAGCTCCTGTGGCAGGAATTATTGCATCCTCCACCGGTCCGGTCAAATCGGGGTTTGTGCCGATCAAGCGGGCACCTTTCCGGACTAAATTCACTGCCTTCACCAGAGTTTCGAAGGTATAAGAGTGAGATTCACCAACCACCACAAAATCTGGATTCACATTGTTCATTGTAATACCGGCATCATAGAGTGCATTAATCAGACCCGCCTCGCCAATCACGTAGGCACTGGCCCCTGGATGTTGATTCTTAAGAAAGATTCCCGTTGCAAGGGCGCTGGTGTAAAAATGGTCTTCCGGAACATCCAACCCAAGCCGTTCAAGTTTCTGATGAAGCTCATGGGGCGAACGTTCCGAAGAGTTAGTAAGAAACAGGTATTTCTTCTTTTCCCGTTTCAACCAATCCACAAACTCACGTGCTCCCGGCAACAAACGGTCGCCATGATAGATAACCCCATCCATATCGCAAATATAGGCTTGTTTTGATAAAATTTTCTCCCTATCCATGTTTCACCTACTCTTTTCTAATCAGTATAACAGCTTATTCGGCTACGACTGCCCTGTCCCGGCCTTCCTCTTTAGCGCGGTAAAGTGCTGAGTCTGCCCGTTTCTGCAGGCTTTTGAGGTTTTCATCCGAGGCCGCCTCGGCTATGCCTATACTGGCCGTAATATTGCCCACCCGCCCGAAGTCGAAGCTCCGAATAGATGCAAGCAGCCGTTCGGCAAAGACTCGGGCACTATCTGTGTCACTCCCATCCAGCAGGAGGGTAAACTCTTCCCCACCCCATCTGCAAAACACGTCGGTTCTTCGCACCGAGTGCCTAAGAATTTGGCCGAATCCTTTTAGCACTTTGTCTCCGGCGGCATGGCCGTACGTATCGTTCACTTTCTTGAACTCATCTATATCCAGCATGAGAAAACTCACCGGCGCCCTTTTTCGTTCGCGCCCATTCATGAGAAAACTTGCCAGCTCTTCAAAGTTGCGGCGGTTCGGGAGTCCGGTTAAGTAGTCTTCTCCAGCCTGTTTCGCATCGGTAATGTCTTGGACAGCCGCATAACAGCCAATTACTTTGCCCTGGCTGTTGTAGTGGGGCTCAAGATTTCCGCGGTAGGTCCGTTCTTCTTCGGTTGCAAGTTGTAACTCTACTTCGAAATTCACACTTTCGCCAGCCAATGCTCCATCGAGATATGGGCGTAACCGGATGTAGTTGTCCTGTCTTAATATGCTCTGAAGAGATTTTCCTCGTATTTCTGAAACAGGCAGGCTTAACAGATCTTCGTGGGAGGCACTCACCTCGACATAACGATGGTCCGTATCAATATAGGCTATGGATATGGGAACTGCATCCAATAGTATCTGTCGCTTGCGAACCTCTTCGTCGAAGGATGCGGCATCGAAGAGCGCAGCAGCCAGAATGTCAGAGCTGAGCTCGATGAGCCGTTGGTCATCAACTGTGAAATTATGAGGGTTGGAGGAATAGACTTTAAGCACTCCATAGCATCGCCCCAGGTGAAGCAGCGGGGCGAGTATGGCCGAGCGAAAACCAATCTCCTCTGCCTTTTCTTTCAGTAGAATGCGCTCATCTTTCCGCGAATCCATGCAGTTTAGCGTCTCTTCAGTACGATAACAAAGACCGGATATGCTTTGATCAATTCGCAGTCTGAGTCCTAGGTTTCCCTTCGCCCTACCCGACACAGCACGATATACCATGTCCTGTTCCTCTGGCTCCTCTACAACCACCGCCTCAGCCCCCGTAATCTCCATGGCGACATCGGCTACCCGCTGGCGCACGGAATCGAGATTGAGCCCTTCGGAAGTTATCTCCTTGCTCACATGTTGAATCAGTTCGAGCTGCTCAGTATGTTGAAGCGTCTTGAGTTCTTCAGTGATCTCCCGCTGGAATGAAATAAAGTACTTCGGCTTATCTGAACCATCCTTATAGGGCACTATTCGCCATTCCACTATAAACGGAGTTCCGTTCTTTCGGTAATTGGTGACCTGCCCTTGGAATGCTTCGCCAGCCGCAAGAGCCTTACGGGCCCGGTCCAACACAGCCCGGTCGGTATCAGGGCCCTGCAGAAACCTGGGGCTGCGGCCACAAATCTCGCCCAACTCATAGCCGGTCATCTCTTCGAAGGCACAGTTCACATAGAGTATACGTGGTCCGGGTTCATTCAAGTCTGCATCCGTGATTATGACCGCCTCAGCCACTGATGAAAGCGCAGAAAGAAATATATCATCGGGGAGTGATTCCATCAAACTCAATCCTCTTTGATAAAATTACCATTGAAGCTGAGCATTTACAAGATTTTCTTTCTCCTCGTTTTTTGTTATGGAGAAAAGGTGCCTAACAGGGTCACTATGCTGTGAGCCGGCACTTCACACACCAGCTCTTTAGTTTCTGCTTTTTCTTTTAGTGTCCCCTCTTTTTGTATTCCCTCTTTTAGTAGCACCCGGGAATCTGTTTCAGACTCATTCATAATCACAATTGCCAATTCTTCATTCGGAGTAAGAAATGCGATATGATGCAGTCCTTCAGTAGGTTCTGCTTCACTTGAACCGATACGAATCGAGCCGGGGGGTACAAAACGGCTAAAATGTCCTATGTACCAATAGGAGCTGTTGTAATAGATCTCTCCAGCAGCGGTATCGGCAATAATCGGAGCATCGCAGTAGTTGCCCACATGGTTCGGACCACCCTGTTCATCAAGGACAATATTCCAATCAATCCACGCCTCTACCCAGTTGCGCATATCTCCAATGATGTTTCTGCCGTAGCGCTCACCGGTGAACCACTTCCCCACCTGCGGGCCGCCCTCCTGACAGCCTTCGGTAAACACAAGATGCGTTTCGGGGAAGGCATTGTGCAGTCGGCTCAGGTTTCCAAACTCCTCAGAGACATACCAGTGGTGTCCTACTCCCCATATGTAACGAGCGGCCTCTTTGTCGGAGAGGACCTGCCGAGCTCGTTCAAAAACCAAATCCCGGTTATGGTCCCAAATCAGCAGCTTCAAGCCGGCAAAAGCGGAACCAGCAACAGTTGGACCAAGGTAATCGCGCACAAAGTCCCGCTCTTCAGCGGCAGTGTACAGACAAGAGTCCCACACTTGTGTGGCCGCCGGCTCATTTTGCACGGTTATTGCATCTATTTGGATTCCCTGTGCCGCCATAGCTTGCAGATAGCGAATGTAATAGTTGGCCCAGACTTGGTGAAATTCCGGACGCAGTGTTCCCCCGCCGTTCATGTCTCCGTTGCTCTTCATCCATTCCGGCGGGCTCCAGGGCGAGGCAAGCAGGAAGAGCGGGCGATCGGCAATAGTCTGAGCCTGATGAATAGTAGGTAGTACCCAGCGTGTTTCTCTGGATATATCGAAGGTCTTGAGCTGCGTATCATGGGACTCTACATAGTTGTAGTTCTCTAAACTGAAATCACATGAATTGATATGAACCCTGCCCAGCTGATAGCAATTACCGCCGCGGGGAGAGTAATAGGCCTGCAGCACGTTATCGCGCATGTCCTTCGGCACACGGCTCAGTGTGTAAGCGGCAGCCTCCGTAATTGCACCCCCGAACCCACGAACAGTTTGGTACCTTTCTTCAGGAGTAATTTTTATCTCACAATTCGTTTTCTCTCGGCTTGGAAATGCGTGCCCAATATCCTCTATTCGCTCGCCAGTTTCTAAACTCGTTCGAAATATCTGTAACAATCCGGTACCCCCTATAACCATTGCCTATAACAGAGCCCCGCCGTTTTTTAACGGCAGGGCTGTAAGTAAAACCTGAAAATTAAAATAGGCTTTTTCTTACTGCGCAGCAGCTAAAGCCCGATTCCATGTACGATCAAGGGTCTGAATAATCTCGTCCTTTGTCACTTGTTCCGAGTAGTAGCTCTGCAGCAATTTCGCGGTTTCATCGGTAACTGCTCCCGGGAGGGACAGGTCAAGATACGCGTGTCCTTCGGCTACATAGTCCATTGCTTCCTCTACCCAGGGAAACACAGTATAGTCATGGAAATCCGCTACCGGATTAAACTTAAGCTCCTCAAACAATGCCGGGGAAGCCTCTTTATCCAGGAGGAAGTTAAGCAGTTCATAGGCGACATCCTTATTCTCGCTGGTTGGAGATACTGCCACGGAGGTTGAAGTAGCCAGGTTTATCATGGCCGCATCCGGATCATTGCTCACTGGGAGGGGTGCGACACCAAAGTTTATATCAGGATTCACTTTAAGAATAGATTCGGCCATCCATGGTCCCTGTACCCACATTGCCGCCTCTCCATTTGCAAAGGCGGTCGATCCCGCTACGCTTCCTACCTCGAAGGGACGCTCGGTTCCATTTGTCATTATAATATCGATTATCTCAAAGACCTGGTCCACGTCGGAGTATGATGCATCGCCGGTGTTCATATCTGCAACAAAGTCCGGATACTCCGAGTTTACTACTCCCCCAAGGGACAGAGCCATCATAAGCTGGGGTATCCACGATTCCTGAAAGGCCAGCAAAAAGGGCGCCCTACCAGCTTTTTCTAGGCTTGCAATTACTTTCTCCATCTCAGCAATTGTTCTGGGTGGTTTCAGATTATGCTCGGCAAATATATCTTTATTGTACAGATACCCCCAGGCAAGACTCTCCAAGGGAAGTGCTACAACCTTTGAGTCATAACTGACTGTTTTTCTAACCCCCTCAAAAAGATCATCTGCAAAGGGTTGATCCGACAAATCCGAAAGATAGCCGGCTTCATAAAAGGTAGGGATGTCGGCAATTGCATGTAATGTGTATAAATCCGGGGCATCATTGGAGGCCAGCCGGGTCTTCAGAATTTGGTCCGCCTGTTCAACATTCGGCATTTCCAGCTTTATGCTTACATCGATGTTGTTCTCTTCTAGTTGCTGCCGGCTAAATTCTTCAAAATAATCCTCAAACTGCTCCTGAAACCGGGGAAAACTCATAAAAACCTTCAGTTTGACTTCTCTTGGTCCTTCTGCCTGGCTGCTCTGTTCCTTTTCACCAGCTGCAAAACTGTGCACAGCACCAAGGGCGAATAACAAAACCAGTCCTATAAAAAAGCTGCTTCCTCTTTTTCTCATGGCGTTAGCCTCCTTTCATAATCTGTTTCCGTTATAGCTCACAGCCTGCAGCCTGTCTTTTGTCAATATTAACACCGGGTATTGGATATAATTGATACGACAGCTCCTCATAAAACTATTTACGAAGTTGTCCCGGAGCACTACCAAAATGCTTTTTGAATACCCGATAAAAGTAGGCAAGGTCGGAATATCCGGAAAGATACGCCGCCTCCTTAATTTCTATCTCTTCGTCTATAATCATATGCCGTGCCGCATCCATTCGTTTTCGGGTGATGTATTCATTGACTGTTTCCTGCTGAGTTTTTCGAAAGGTTCGGCTTAGATGCTCCTTGCTGACCAAAAACATTTTTGCAAGGGTTTCTAAAGAGATAGGTTCCTGAAAATAGTGGTCAATATGGTCTTTTACCATATCTGTATCCAGGTAATCCTTGAATCGTCGAGCCTCTTTGATCAACTCGATTGCTTCAGCAGAAACCGCCGCAAGGGCATCAAACATCTCTGTATGATCCAGCTGGTCTATTTCGCGATCTCTAAATATACCCGGGTCGGGAGTTACCTCGCTTCGTATCACAAACTCTTCCAGAAGTAACAGATAGTCGTGAATAATTCGACTGCGTAAATCAGCATTCGGAAAGCCTTCGCTATGCGAGGCCAAGTAGTTCTGCAGATCATGCAGGGTTTCTGCTACACCGTCACTGTTCAGTTTTAACAGACAGGCAAATACCCGGCGTCTATGCCTCACATATTCATCAAGTACTTCTCTATTCTGAAACAGTACCGGTGTTCGCATAGATACCGGTCCGCGGGTCCCGGCTTCGATTTCCGTCACACACTGCTGCAGTATATTGTTCAGCTCTATAGGATCGATAGGTTTAATTAAATAATCCAGGGCTTTCGACTTTAATGCCTGGCGCAGATAAGCAAAATCATCATACCCGCTCATCACTATTATCTTAACAGCAGGAAATTCATGATGTATCGCTTTCAGCAACTCTATACCGTCAATCCCGGGCATTTTCATATCGGCAATAACAATATCCGCGGGAACCGACCGCAGCAACTCTAATCCTGCATCGCCGTCATCCGCCTCGCCCGCAAGAGTAATCCCCAAATGCTCCCATTCGGTGAGAGTTTTTACCACCTCCCTGGACCAAGGCTCATCGTCGATTATGATCATTCTGGCCATCATTGTACTGCTCCTCATGCCGTATTTTGCCCGTCTTTCGGCAGTACCACCACCACACGGGTTCCCCTGCCATGGGTACTAAAAACCCTAAGCCCGAATCTTTGTCCGAACTGAAGCTGCAAACGGGCATTTACATTGCGCAAGCCGATACTTCTGCGTGATTTCACCGTATCGGTATCATTTCTTAACTTATCCCTGAGAGCGCGCAGCTCCTCCGGCTTCATTCCCATGCCATTATCTTCAATAACAATTATGTGGCCCCTTCTCTGCACACAGCCATTGACGGTCACACGCCATTCATCTTTTTTATTTTGAAGCCCATGCTCGAATGCATTCTCCACAATTGGCTGTAAAATGAATTGGGGTATGGGAGTATTCAGCACTTTCGAATCAACCTCTACATTGACCTTGCATCTGCCGGAAAATCGGTGTTCCTGCACAAGCAAATAGTTTTTACTGTGGTTCAGTTCTTGGGAGAGTTTCACCAATTCATGCTGATACCCCACCGTATACCTAAACATATCTCCCACCGCCCGTGCGATTGTGTACACCTCCGGAACCCCCTTTGCTAAAGCCATTCCGCCCAAAAGGTTCAATGTGTTATTGAGAAAGTGGGGGTTTATCTGGGCCTGCAGTGCCATCAGATGGGCATCCTTCAGCTCTATCTCCTGCTCATACTCTTTCTGCACCAGCACTTTCATTCGCTCCATCAGAGACTCATACCCTTCCTGTAACAGGCGTATTTCATCACGGTCCTGTCCCAATATTTTATCAAAACTCGGGGTAGTGGCCTGGCGCATGCTCTCTGATAGCTCCACTATAGGCCGGCTGATTCGAAGGGAAAAGACGATAGAAAGCACAAGGGAGGCAGCCAGCAGCACGAATCCTGTAATTAAACCGACCGCGGCAGTATCCGATGCACTCCCGTTCACAAGCGAGAGGGGAACCGTTTTTGCAACCATCAACCTCCCGCCGTCTACGGGCTGAAAAAACACCAAGTGGGAGGAGGTTCTCTTAACCGCCGTACGGTCGACAGCATCCCCCAGGCTTGAAAGGTGCTGCATAATCGGTTTGGATATATCTTTCTTAGGATGTCCAATCAGAACCTCTAAATCATCATTCAGCAGAAATACAGAGGAATCTTCAGTCGAACCGAGAATTTCTAAAATCTTTTTCGAAAGAGATTCATCTACCCGGGCATAAAATACTCCCTGCAGACGCTGGTCCATAAAGCGGTTTACCGTATGAAGAGCGTACACTCGACCATTTGCCAACCGAAGACTCAGCGAGATAGGATGCTCAAAAACGCCCTTCCATAAAGGACCCTCTGTCTTCGGATATGAGATATCCCCGCTACTTTTATTGTCGATTTTAGTTGCCTGTCCGGATATATGGCTGTAATAACTAAGTTGATCAACCAGGGCCGAATAGGAGTAATAAGATGCTGTTAATAATCTGCTCAACTCAAGTTGTGCATTTCGGCTTGCTCCATCCGTAGGCTTTTCAAAATCTTCGTTAATCCTTACAAAGCTATCGTTTATTTGAAGGGAGTAGAAAAGGTCATCAAACCTTAGCAGTACCTCTTCGAGATACTGTACAGCCCACCGGACTCGCGTTACATTCGCATCAATAATCTGTGTTTTTACTGAGGCCTTGGTGTTTTGTACAGCTATCCATGTAAGGGTAAGCACCGGGACCGTCGTAAGTAAAAGCATGAGCACGAGTAATCTGAACCGTAAGCTATGTCGGCGGACTATAGAAATACGCTCCCCCTAATCAGGAACCTCAATCCGGAATACTAACATACAAGTACTGCAGCTGAACAGTTTCTTTCAGTCCATATACAGTAACTCGCTGTTGCCCCGGGCAGGCTGTAAAATCTATCTGATACTCTAAAAATCCTTCGCTCTTTTCAAGGGCTATCTCAAAACTCTGCTCTATCCCATCAATCGATACCTGCACCGTAGCATCCGCCGTACCTTTCGCCGGAAGGGCGCGCATTCGCAGGGTCAGGTTATATGCGTGCGATCCCGAGGAGTGAGCTGCATTAAAGTCATAGGCCACCCATGCACCGGGGTTCAGCTGCACAAACATCCACTCTTCTGCTTCCCATGGCTCCCCCCCGTTATGCGCAAAATGTGGTTTTTCATGAGTTGCCCCTACTTTATTTTCCCCTGCAGATAGGTAACCAAAGGGCATACCGTCGGCTCGTCTAAAATCTATTAAAGCTGCCGTTGAAAGTTCGGGTTGGTTGTCCTTCACCGGCCCCGGTTCAAAGCCCTGTCCCCTGTCCCGATACGAATAGAAGATAGCGGGGATTCGAACCGGCGGACTTCGAAACAGAGACCTTACTACTTCAGGGTGATACACACAGTTATCGAACTTTACCTTCTCCAGATACTCCCCCAGGATAGTGAGGGCTTCATCCCTTTCCAGATGCTCCTCCCCCTTGGCAGCATCCACCAGCCGGCTCCAATTTTTGGGGGTTGAGATAGACAGTGGAGAGTTGTGGGTATCCAGCTTTTTCCACGTCCAGAAGTTCCAGGATATATCAAGGTCCTCGAAAAGCCGGAATGCACCGCTGTACCAGTCGGCATTATTTTCACCACCCTCTCCCATATAAATGGGCAGATTCCATTTATCGCGGGCCTCTGTGTACAAGGCGATGCTCTCTTTGTCGGGGTTGTTCCAGTATTTATGGAATTGCAGCATCACATTGTCATCGAAAGGCTCATCATAGGGCTCCTCAAAGGTTTCAGCAAAAATTGACCAGTCTGTGGCCCAGTGCACCCCTTCTAAGATAATAAGATGCCGTGAATCGACCCTCCGTATCGCCTCAACGATCCTGCGATACAAGGGAAGAACCCTCTTATTGTACTCGGAAAACCAGTTAGGCAGAGGCTCATTCAACAGGTCGTATCCGGCTATGATGGGCTCATCCTTATAGCGAGTAGCCAGGGCCCGCCAGATTTCTACAGTCCGGTCCTCATTTTCCTGATTGATAAATAAATCAGGCCGATCATACTCTGAATCGTCAATATTAGTTCCGGTTTGTCCCCCCGGAGCCCCATGAAGGTCCAGAACTATATACACATTGCAGTGGCCGCACCACTCTATTAGTTGATCAACTCGGGCTATCCGCGATTCAAGAATTTCTGAAGAATCATCGGATCCGGTTAAATAGCGGGCATTTATCGGAAGCCGCAGCGAGTTGAAACCCTCGACGGCAATCTGCTGTATATCCGCCTCGCTAATGAAGTTGTCCCAGTAGGTCTCCCAAAACTCAGCTGCACTTTGCGGACCGACTAAATATAGAATCAATTTTTCCATCCGACGGGGCCGGTCCGCCTCGGCGGGCATTTTCCACATATACCCCTCCGGCAAGAACCAGCTTCCCAGTCCAACCCCCCGCAGTAAAACCTTATGCCCCCGTCCATCTATAAGTTCCCTGCCGCTGGCAGATATAAAACCGTTTACCATATACACTAGCCTTTGAGGGCGCCTTCGGTGATGCCCTTCATAATATATTTTTGAAGAAAAAGGTAGAGACTGACCATCGGCAGCATCGCCAACACCAGTGTGGCAAGAATCGCCGACCAATCGTTATTGCTGTACTGCCCAAATAAAATGTTGGTAGAGAGCATTACGGTGTAGTTGTCACTGTCGGTGATCATAATGAGGGGCAAGAGAAAATCATTCCACATCCAGAGGGTATTTAGAATTATCACGGTGACCGTAATTGGCGCTACCAGGGGAAATACAATAGTAAGAAAAAAGCGAAACTCACCACATCCATCAATAAGAGCAGCTTCATCAAGTTCCCGGGGCACCGATTTTATAAACCCGTGATACAGGAATATGGCCATCGGCACTCCGAGCCCAATATAAATGAGGCCCAGGCCAACCGAAGTCCCCTGCACATGAACAATCCGGGCTACCCTCGTCAGAGTGATCATTATTGAGTGAAAGGGTATCAACATCGACATGATAAACATACCGAAAAGAAATCCGCTGAGACGGGAGCGGGTTCTAGAAAGCTTATACCCCGACATGGCACCAAAGAATACTATTCCCGCAAGCCCCGTGCTAATAACTACAACGGTGTTCATCATACTTCTAAGAAAATGGGTTAATTCAAAGGCCTGCTTATAATTAGAGAACCGTATCACCGCGGGAAAAGCAAGGATATTATTCATTATTTCTCCGTCGGTTTTGAGCGAGTTCACTATTGCCATACCTATTGGAAAAAGGGCCATTAGAGTAGCCGCGAGAAGAATGAAATAACTAATTCCCTCAAACAAGGAATAAAAGCTTACACTGTATCCGGAAACCACTGCCGCGGAGGGCCGAACGAAGGGCTGAGCAAAGGATTGATCTCTTTCCATCATAGTTCTACCTCTCTTTTTTTCATAATCCGAAGTTGTATCAAGGTAATAATGAATACCAGGAGAAACAGAAGGGTCGCCTTCGCACTGGCATAGCCGTATCGATTACTCATGTTAAAGGCCTCTTCGAATATATTCAGCGCAATAACCTGGGTCGCCCGCCCCGGCCCGCCGCCGGTAAGTGCATAGACTACCTCAAATACTTTGAAGGCCATGTTTAGTGCGAGAAACATTCCAATGGTAACAGCCGGGAGGATCATTGGCAGCACAATCGAGGTGAACAAGCGCATTCTCGAAGCCCCGTCAATCTCCGCCGCCTCCTTCAGTTGAGTGGGTACCCCTTGAAGGGCCGCAATATAAATTACCATTAAGTACCCGACTCCAACCCATAAGGAGACAATCAGAATTGCATAAAATGACCAGACCGGATCTCCAATCCATGATTGATCTAAAAACGGGAAAATACCCGTTTGAGCGATCTCCGGCAGGACCTGGGTAAAAATAAACAACCAGACAAATCCGCCGATTACCATACTGATCATGTTGGGCATAAACAGGGTTGTTCTAAACAGGACTTTTCCCCGATTTCTCCCTTCAATAAGTACCGCGAGCAGCAATGCCAATGCGTTTTGTAACACCACCATGAAAAACACGTATTTTAAGGTAAAAAGTACAGAATCAAGAAACACTCTATCTTCGGTCAGCGCCTCTACATAATTGCTTAATCCTACAAATCTATAGTTCGGATTCAAACCGTTCCAGTTCGTCATGCCGTACCACACTCCACCCGCCGCGGGGATAAGCACAAATATGACGTAAAATAACAGCGCCGGCACTACAAAGAAAAGCACATTCCTCATTCCATTCCATCTATGTGTAGTTTTCACCTGCACCCCCTTTTCTTCCCTGGTTCAGGTACATTTATATACGGAGAGCAATGAGTTGTCTTTCAAGAATGTTAACAGTTTATTTTGTACAATATTGATATAAGATCACAATAACCGGCAATGCGGAGGCCAGTATGAGGCTGTCGTATCACAAATCGTCTCGTCCCACGGGTTCCTATTGACTATGGGAAATAAACAGCATATATTTACAGTATGTCGATAAATAACCGACATGCTGTAACTGAAAGCACCCCTTTTTCTCTTCCTTCTCAGCCTGTCTTCGATTATCCGACCCTAATGAATGCACTGAAGCAGTACAAACGTCCCAGAGACAAGGTAACAAAACTTCTACGGGATAGAACCATCATGCGTGTGAAAAAAGGCCTGTATGTGCGGAACTATGGAAATACGCAAGAAATACCAACCAAAGAGCTCTTGGCAAACCTGATTTACGGCCCCTCCTACATTTCCCTGCAGTATGCCCTCTCCACCTACGGTATGATCCCGGAAGTGGCCCTGCAGGTAAGTTCCATTACCTTTAAGAAAACGAAACGCTATCGAACGCCCCTCGGTGATTTTATGTATCGTTCGGTTCCTCACCCTTACTACCTTCGCGGCATCCGACTGCAAACTACTGAGCAGGGTTTTTCCTACCTCATTGCCACCCCTGAGAAGGCCTTGATGGACACCCTCTATTTCACCAACGCACTTCGCAGCCTAAGAGACATACGTACCTTCATTCTGGAGGACCTGCGGATGGATAAATCATCTTTAGCCGAACTCGACTTTTTGACGATCGATGAAATAAGCTCGACAGCGAGGACCCCAAAACTCATCTTGTGCCGTAAAGCGCTGGAGGTTTTTACACAATGAAAAAGGTCATAACAGATTTTATCGAGAGAAGAAATCCGCAGACTCTAGGAGAATATGATCGGGCTCTGCGTGAGATTATTCAAAACATCGCACTCCTCGGTCTGTGGAGGGCGGGCTTCTTTGAACACGCAGCATTCTACGGAGGGACGGCGCTAAGAATCGTGTATGGTCTGCCGAGGTTCTCCGAGGACATAGACTTCTCCCTCCTGAAGAAGCGCGAAGATTTCTCTCTCGAATCCTACTTGTCGGGTCTCAAGACTGAGCTTCTCGGTTTCGGCTTCGAGTCCGAGCTCATTCCGAGTACAAAACCCTCCAGCCCTATCAATTCCGCCTTTATCAAGACACCAACCCGAACACATCTCATGAAAGTTTCTCCGGGACCAGCCCTTGTCGAGACAGTCCCCTCGAATCAGCTGCTCAAGGTGAAATTGGAAATAGACACCGACCCCCCGGGCGACTTTACAACGGAGGCACATGCGGTCCTTGACCCCATTCCCTTCCATGTTCGAATCTTTACCCTGCCGGACCTCTTTGCTGGGAAGATGCACTGCATCCTCTTCAGGCAATGGCGCTCTAGGGTTAAGGGAAGAGACTGGTATGACATGCTGTGGTTTCTCAAAAACGAAATTCCCCTGCACCTGTTTCATTTGGAGCAGAGGATGCGGCAGTCGGGGCATTGGACCGAAACTCGCGCATTGAGCGAGGCTGTTTTTCTCGGGCTCTACCGGGATCGGGTTAACCAGGTCGATTTTTCTAAAGCCGCAGACGACGTGCTGCCCTTCCTCCATGATCCGAGGGAACTCGATGCGTGGAGCCGGGAGTTTTTCGGAATGCTCGCCGGGCGGTTCAAATTTTTATAATGCTCATCCACCATCGTGAGGGATGCGAGTGTAGGATACGCGTGAAGGATGCTCGTTTTTTCTTGTCCCTGCTCCGTCTTTGGGATAGGATCTTAAGAACAACACCGAAACGGAGTCACTTTGTGACCGATAAACTCGAAGGGAGGTTCCGATGCGACACAGCAGCAAAGAAAAAACAAAAAAGGTGCTCCACACACCGACGGGCGAGCGGATATACGAGCTTATCGGCGGCAAAAAGGAGACGGGAGGGACGAAGCTCCACAGCCTCGCCCAGGTAGGGCTGCCGGAAGGAAAATCCTCAGCCCCACATTACCACCAGGAGAGAGAGGAGACCTACTACATGTTGAAGGGAAAGGCGAAGATGAGGATCGATGAGAGGGAGTTTATACTGGAGGCTGGTCAGGCCTGCCTCATAGAGCCGGGAGAGGTGCATCAGATTTTCAACGAGAGCAGTGAGACCGTAGAGTTTCTTGCCGTCTGCGCTCCGCCCTGGGCCCCCGAGGATCAGTACGAGGTATAGCCACCCCTCCATGTAGCAGTGGCCGAACGGGCAGACTTGAGTCGGACCACCCTGGGTGCCATGGAAAAGAGCTCTGTCTACCTCAACCAATCCGCCTCTTCCCTGGAGAGAACAGTATTATCACAAATATTTTCAACTGGGTATTCTTTCCATAAATTAATTTTTGTATGAGCAGTCACAATTTACCGCCGGGTATCCACACTTAAGTTAGCTCAAGGTCCGGAATAGTCTCTTCGGCTGAGTCCGATATCTTTACTTATATAGCCAGACTGTTTGAGCAATTCTAAATTTGGAAGTCATTCGACTTCCAAATTTAGAATTTGCTTCATTTTCTTAGCAAAATTTTGTATATCTAAACGGTTGGAAGCATTCTAATTTTAGATAGTGCAATGCACTATCTAAAATTAGAATTGCTGAGACTGTTTGGAGATTCTTGACAACTGACACGTGACATGTTACAATTTGATTCATGATAAAAACCTTTGCATCTTCGATAACCTGCAGCCTTTATATGAACGGCAGCTGCAAACAGCTGCCGCCGGAGATTTTACGAAGAGCAAGGAGAAAACTTGAATATATAGATCTGGCAAAGGATCTGGGAGATCTTAAAGTTCCTCCTGGTAATAGGCTGCACAGGCTTGAAGGAGATCGCGCCGGATCTTATTCCATCAGCATCAACGATCAGTGGCGGATCTGTTTTCGTTTTTTTGAAGGTGATGCGTACGATGTGGAGATTACAGATTATCATTAGGAGGCTTTCATGAGCATACCCAATGCGGATAAAAGGAACATTGCACCTGTACACCCTGGTGAATTTTTGAGAGAGGATTTTCTTCCCGATTACGGTCTTACCATCAGTACTCTCGCGAAAGCCCTCGGCGTTTCACGGCAGACGGTGAACGAACTGGTCAGGGAACGAAGGGCATTAAGTGCAGAGATGGCCCTTAGGCTTGCCAGACTATTCGGCAATTCCCCCGACTTCTGGATGAATGCACAAAAAGCCGTTGATTTATGGAAAGCCGCAAAATCCCTGAGCTCGGAAATGGAGCATATAAAACCCCTAGGGGCTGCCTGAGCAAAAAATGCACAGGCGGAGATGATTATCTTTCGTTTCGAAGTACCTTTGTATAGGTAATTACGGCCTTCACTTCATCCAGAATCCCAGGAGTCATTACGGACAAGCTTTACCCTGTTTTTTGCGGATTTAGCTGAATAGTTATAAACAATTTGACAAATCTGCGATTCAATAGTAGATTAGCAATATGATAGAAAGAACACTCTTTTCCTATCTTACACGTGACGCGACCTACTATCCCATCCTCACCATCACCGGTCCCAGGCAGTCGGGAAAAACAACCCTGGTAAAGGCTGCCTTCCCTTCCCACGAATATGTCTCCCTGGAAGAGACGGACATGAGGCTTTATGCCGGAGATGATCCCCGGGGTTTCCTCGATCGCTACCCTGGACCGGTTATTATCGACGAAGCCCAGAGGGCCCCGGATCTTTTCTCCTATCTTCAGGCTGCCGTCGACCGGGATGCGACTCCCGGACGGTTCATACTTACCGGCTCGCAGAACTTCCTCCTTATGGAAAAAGTCTCCCAGTCCCTAGCGGGTCGCACGGGGATCCTACACCTGCTGCCCTTCGAAAGGGCCGAATTAGAGGGGAATCTCCACGCATCCCCGGATAAACCCGGCGCGCTTTTTACCAACAAAACTTCTGCTCTGAAACTGTGGGACACAATCTACAGCGGATACTATCCGAGAATTCACGACTCCTCCATTCCCCCTGAGGTTTGGCTTCCCGATTACATAAGGACGTACATCGAAAGGGATGTCCGCTCCCTGGTGAATATCGGCGAACTCGAGCGTTTCGAACGCTTCCTCTCCCTGGCTGCCGGCAGAACCGGGCAGATTCTAAACTATTCTTCCCTTGCCAATGACTGCGGCATCGCCCTGGATACGGCAAAACGGTGGATATCGGTACTGAAAGCAGGCTTTATTATCTTTTTACTGCCGCCCCATCACCGGAATTTTAACAAGCGGGTCATTAAAAGCTCCAAGCTTTACTTTTACGACACCGGCCTGGTCTGTCATCTCTTAGGGATACGAAGCCCTGAACAAGCCCGCTCCCACCCCCTCCGGGGCGCCTTGTTCGAAAACCTTATTATCGCGGAAGCACACAAGATCTATACCCATCACCGCATGAAGCCTCCCATCTATTTCTGGCGGGACCGCACAGGGCACGAGATCGATCTACTGCTGGATGAGGGTGGAAAACTCTTCCCTGTGGAAATAAAGTCCGGCCAGACCGTATCGCCCAATATGTTCAACTCCCTCAGCTGGTGGTGCGCCCATACAGGAACTCCCCTCAGCTCCGCCACTTTAGTCTACGGTGGTACTGATTTTCAGACACGACACGAAACAGCCCTGCGCCCCTGGTTTTCATTATAAAGTTGCCGGGGCATACTTCGGTCCTCGTAATCCGCAGGTGTATCCTATTTAAAATGAGCAATTTCAGTATACAATATTAGAGTATCATAGAAATACCAAGACGGTCATTCCGGGAAAAGCAGCTTAGCAGTGTTTTGTTAAGAGGTAGTGGTTATATCACCAAGAACTGCCCCGGTAGATTTTCCCGATCCGAGCAGAAGCAATCTTACTTGGTATCATAGAATGTGTGATACCTGCTGATTGGCCAAATTTCAAGTTGTGATTGAGATTTGGCAGTAATTTAACAACCAAATATGACAACTCAAACCAAAAGGTAATAAGTCCGTCTCTATTATTGTTGTTCTCCTATTTTTTCCCCTATATACAGAAATCCATGCACTACGAACCGACTTTAGAATCATGATTGAAGTGTACCTAAAACTGCGGCAAAGCGGTTTAAGGAGTACGCGCCAATGTATCGTGGCTGATCACCATGGCGGGTTGGAATTCTGATTGTTCAACCCCCTGACCAGGTTGTGCTCGGCCCGGGATACTCCGTGAACACGCTGCCCTCTACGAAATCCGAGCCAGCGCTCAAACCGATACCGTTCAGTGGGGTATGCGTCAATCCGAGCATTGGACGGAATCACACGCACTGAGCAATGCTGCTTTTCTCGATCTGTACCGCGAGCAGTCTGGTCGAGTCGTTTTTTCCAGAGCTTTCGACGACGTACAGCCTTTTCTCCGGGACCCGCGGGAACTCGATGCCTCGTTTATTCATAGAAGGGGTTGCGTATACGAATACTCCTGTAGACTCGATCGTGCTGCAAGTCCTCTGAATAGAGAATTTTAGCATTTGACTTCAATGCAGAGACCAGTATAAGGCTGTCGTACCAGCGATAGCCCGTTTCCAATCCAGCGCTCAGCGCCTCATGGTAGAGTGATTCGTCCGGCCACACGGTACACAGGGGAAGCAGCACGGTGTGCAAATAGTCTTTCAAATGGTCTCTTTTCATAGGTTTCTCGAACTTATGGAGCGCAACATTGGAGAACTCTTGAACAACCTGCCAGCTTATTTTGCCCTGACCTTCAAGACTAGTGCGAATCAGCTCTTGGGCACGTTTTTGTTTACCGGGCTCCTTACTGTCAAAGCTGTAGACGAAAATGTTGGTATCGAGAAAGAAGCTATCGTTCATTCATTTCGTCCCGGCTAAATTTTTGCCCCGCCTCACAGGAACTCTGTACACGTTCCATTAAGTCATCGTATTCTTTCGCCCGCTTCGTCTCGCGGGTCCACTCCGCGAGCCACTGCCTCACCAGCTTATTGAGGCTACGGTGTTCCCTCCGTGCCTTTTCCCGGGCCCTCTGAATGAGGTTCTCATCGAAACTGAAGGTGATATTTTTCATGTATATCCTCCCTTTTAATACTATTACACATTAATAGTGTACACGCTTTTCGTGTAAATATCAATAATTGTATTTCAGTGGAAGCCCCCCCCCATAATCGGCGGACATGACTGAGCCTATTGTATTGACATTAGGCAAACAAGCAAGGAAACTTGTTTTATGGAGATTATTTTCATGTTGTCCCACTTGTCATTGATGAAAACGGCGATTGGTTTCTGAAAACAATCTATCCAAGTTCTCCATGGCAGCCGAGGACACGCGACCTTTTCTCCGGGACCCGCGGGAGCCTGATGCCCGTAGCAGTGAGTTTTTTAATAAGTGGGAAAGAAGACATAGGCGAAGCTGTAAAGAAATTTTCGAGGATACACTTATAACTCATCCGGAAATACCCTGGAAAAAAAACCGGCCTTAGGGCAAGCCCATTATAATTCTTCCAACTGATATAGAAAAGTGTAAACCACCCTCTCGGTTATCGTCTTGTCGCTACGATGAATAGCCCATGCAGTATTCTGGGCTTTTTCGGGCTTCAGAAATTCTACCTTTACGAGGTAGAGCATCATTTCAAGTCCCCAGAGTACAGAGATTTCTCGCCCTCCCATTCTCGTCGCAATGCTTTATCGTTGGTTGCACAGACCCAGCTACTCTCTTCGGCTATCCGCATACACACATAACCTTGCATGGATAATGAAGCAGGTCGATTAGGGTGAGGGCTAAACCATATGGCGATAATTCTCGGAACAATCAGGATCAGTTTAAATACACCTATCCATTACGAAGCCCTGCAAGGTCACCCGACCCTCGATATCGCCGAACGTACCATCGAACAAATATTACCGAGATCTGTAACCTATACCTAATTCTCCACTTTCCAGCCATTCCCATGTATTAATTAATGATTACGTGTTCTGCATTTACTGTATTTCATTTTTTCAGTATTTCTGAATTATAACTTGCGGAAATAGCGAAAAAGGTGTGCATTAAAACTATGAAGATAACCCTTACGGTAACGGACAGAGGAACAATTACGCTCCCGTCGAAATTGCGGAAGGAGATGGGAATTGATGCCGAATCGCTGCTTATTGCGGAGTCCACCGAGGAGGGAATCCTCCTTCGGCCTGCGGTAGCCCTTCCGTTAGAGGTCTACTCCCGAGATCGCCTGGCCGAATTTGCCGCGGCGGAGCAGGATCTATCCGAGTGGTACAGCGGCGAGTCCCGGTGAGTGATGCGGATCTTTCTGGACGCTCACATTTTGTTTTCGGCAGCATTCACCGATGGTGCGGTACGGCGCTTGCTCACGGATCTCCGAAACGCCGACTGCACGCTTGTTGCGGACCGCTATGTCATCGAAGAGGCACTCAGAAATCTTTCGATCCATCAACCCGAAACGGTCTCCGTGCTTCATGAACTAATCACATCACTGTTGGTCGTACCGACCCATCGGTCTTGCGCGAAGATACCCGCGAATATTCAAATAGCCGACAAGGATATACCGGTATTGGCCGGTGCGATTCATGCCCGCTGCGACAGCCTGATGACCGGTGACTCCCGCCATTTCGGGCAGTTTTTCGGCAGGACCATCGGCGGAGTTACCATACGTTCTCCGGTCGATACAGCCCGGGCCATGCTGGGACATTGAAGATACAGCATCAAGAGCACGGAATTATACCGTTGACCCCGTCCTCAGAGGGAAAAGTTGATCCCCGGATGGAAAATTCCTTCCCAAAGCCCCATCCTCTTCAGCATTTGGATGGGAGGTGTGGTTTATGCTATCTGGAAATACGGCTTCCTGCGCATCTCTCCACAAATTTTGGAAAATAAAATCCTCGACTCTGTTGAAGACCTTGTGATCCTTTACTCGATACACGGGAAGGCGGTGTATCGGAATCGGAAAGCCCTTGAGGTGCTCGGGAATTCGGAGATATCTCCAGCAAAAACTATAGACGGCGGTGACATTGAAAGCTCAGTTGTACATGGAGGTGGCGCAGGAGGAGAAAACCTTATAAAAGAAAAAGCGGTAGCCCCGATGCTGCGGGGCAGGGCAACATGGGGCACCGATCAACCGGAAAAACTGATGAAACTTAGAATCCCAGCCGCTTGCGCAGACAGCATTAGCAATACGCACAATCTTGCTGAAAAAGCTGAAAAAGCTGAAAAAGAGGCAGCAAACAGGATTGAACTTGCTAATATACTTAGCGGTTCATAGTTGAACCTCGGTGCTTACCACTTTCGACTTGTTCCCCTTAATTCACATTTTTTTTATCAATATCCCTGTTGTTCTTCTTCCAGCTTAGTTATGAACAGATCAAGCATGTCCTTCTCCCCTTCAAGCTTCATGACAGGATCAAGATTATAGAAAAGGGTAATAACTTGGGCCCCTCTTCCTGTAGTATCACGTTCACTCGAGATCAATATTTTGGAGAGGTCTCTGTAGGTGACCTTTAACTCGTCAATTACAGTTTTTATCTCATTTTTGTTATTCAATTCTCTATAGCGCATAAATGGCCCCTGCTAATACTAATTATGAGTACATACTTCAGTTTTACTTTTTCTATTTACTCCACTTTAACAGTTAATGGAACTAATTTAAATAGAACCAAGGCACTGAAAACGTCAATACACGTGACCAAAGGATACGTGAAGCACCCTCCCAAAGGAGCTTGTACGCACTACCTCGCCGGGTATGTTTTCAAAATTCTTTTCTCTAAACTTGAAGGAGATCTTTATATCATCTCCCTGATGGAAGTGCTTTCTCGGATTCTCTATTTTGCAGCCTCCGCGACTTAGATCGTACATTTTGGTTTGAATATGAGCTTGGTAATGATCGATCGGCGCAACATAGGCGGGAAGCTGTACCGGTTTACGCCTGCTCTTGCGCCGCTGAGGGGGCATCTCAGAAACCAGTTTTTCCGTTTGACCCATTTTTGTTTTAGCGGTAATACTGTCCAAAAGCTGGGTGTCGATTTTATTTTTCCGGCCGTAGGCGGTTAAACTCTCGTGGAAGGCCTGGTAATTTGCCAATAGCAGATACTTCTTTTCAGGATTTTTCAGATACCTGCTAATGTCCTTCAGCAGTGCAATTTCTTCATCGGTAAGCTCGTAAATTCGGCACAGGGTATTCCACTTGTCGGTGAGCGCCTTAGAAACTCTGCGCTGTTCACGCCTTCTTCGCAGTACTTCGGCAGTAATTAAGATTAGGAAAAAACCGAGTAGAATGCCAAGAAAAAGTGCGACATCCGTAAACGATGTATGTACATCGAGGGAGGTCCACACTCGAAGTATATCTTCTACCTTTTCCATACTCTCTCCTCTGCTTTAAATTTAATAATGTTGACAGCAATATACAACGATACAGTTTTGAGGGATGTTCGGAAGGTGCTAGGGTATACTACGGGAACCGAGGCCTTATAACGGTTCGCATACCAAGCCTTAAAATTGCTGAGGAGGTGTAACGCTCCGGCCGATTATATTTGGCTAAAGCGCTACTATCTGTTTCCTGAATAATGATCCAAGCATAAATGAAAAGAACTCAGGTCGATAGGGGATTTTTAAGAAGAGATCGCTTTATTCCGATACTGTGACGGGGTGTAGCCGGTTTTTTTCTTGAAGATTCGTACAAAGGACTCCGGATTTTCATAAGTGATGCTATAGGCTATCCGCTTTATAGGCCAGTCGGTAGTAGATAACAGCCTCTTGGCCCTTTCAACCTTCTGATTTACCCTATATTCAATAAAGGTGGTCCCCATTTTTTGTTTAAACAGGCGGCTCATGTATTTGGGTGTATACCCCATAAGTCGTGCAAGATCGTCTATCTCTATTTTTTTATCTTCATTCTTTTGCAAGTAATACTTCAAGTACTCCACATCGTTGGAACAATTTGTTATCTCACCACTTGTTTCGAGTAGATTTTGGATCCTTTCCTTTAACTGAATTATGTCTATTGGTTTCTCGACAAAATCATCCGCCTGATTTCGCAGGGCCCCTACGATTACCTCTTTGGAAGCGAAAGCGGTCATTATAATTACGGATATACGGGAATATCTACTCTTAATAATTTTTAATAACTCTGTTCCCCACATTCCCGGAAGACGCACATCAAGCAACACCAGATCCACACTATTTGGGGCGGACAAGATTTCCAGAGCCTGTTGGGGGCTTAAGGCGATTTTAGTTTCATATTCATCGAGAGTCTCGCACAATTCATCGCAGAAAATACGATCATCATCGATTATGAGTAAGGTGAATGGCATATTAAGAGTATACAATGGATTTTCACAAGAATCAGTTACTATTCCCGAATCTATTTTTTGAAATTAGTAAAAAGGCGAATGAAGTCAGTTACTTTTTGCTGGTGCTCTTTTTTCCTGCTCAACACTCGTGCTACTATTATAAGCATATGGGTAGTACCGAAGAATATCATTCCACTTTTGAGTCGCTCAGACAAATTACCGAGAGTATTTTAGCCAGCAAAGAACCCACTAAAGAACACTTACACGATATACAGCGAGTACTAGCTGATTTGCAGAAACTTCAAGAAAAGCTTGAAACTAAACAGCAAGGCTCAGTCGAAAAAGAGCGGGAATTAGCCGGATTTATAGAGAACAAGCAGGTCTATACTGATATTGTCGAGATGGCAAAAAGCTTCATTGTGCAAACCGACTCGAAAGGCACCATCACCTTCATAAACAACTTCGCCTTAAATTTTTTTGGGTACAGGAGGGATGAGCTTCTAGGACAACAGATTGTGGGAACTTTAATTCCAGAGAAGGAAACTACAGGACGAAATCTGGTAGATCTTGTTTCGAGTGCCCTCGAGAACCCGACTACGCACACAACTTTGGAGCACGAAAATTGCCGTGCCGATGGGAGCCGAATATGGGTTCACTGGGAAAACCGGGTGATCACCGACGCACAAGGGAATTTCGTCGGGATGCTTGGCGTAGGGCAGGATGTGACTAAGCGCAAGCAGGCCGAAGAAATGCTGAAAAGGGATAAAGAGACCCTGGAACGGATGGTCGAGGAAAGAACCGGGGAGCTGATGAGAATACAACGAGAAATGGACCGTTCAAAACGCCTTTCAGATTTAGGAAGGCTCTCCTCTTCTATAGCTCATGAATTACGCAGGCCCTTAGCAGCACTAAAGTTATCCCTTTACAACATCAGGAAAAAACGAAAAAATCCGGAAATTGATACCCACCTCGATCATTGTGATGAAAAATGTTTCGAAGCCGAACAGATTATAAATAAAATATTGGACTCCTCCACCCTCAAATCTCCCAAATTTCAAAAAACGGATCTACATAAACTTATCACCTACTGCATTGACTATGTAGAGAGCATGTACACCGAAGATCACATCAAAGTAGTTCGACAATTAGACCCGCTGTACGGAGTGCAAGCACAGGTCGATCCTTATCAAATTAGGGAGGTGATATACAACTTGCTTCAGAACGCCTGTGAAGCATTAGCTGGAGATTCCGGCAGCATAACTGTAGAGGGGTTTATTAAGGAGCAGGCTGTCGGTTTTCAGGTGAAGGACAACAATGGAGGTGTACCTGAATCGGAAATAGAGAAGTTAAAGGAGCCCTATTACACCACCAAACACCGGGGGTTTGGATTGGGGCTGACTCTCTCCCAAGAAATGATAAAACAGCACGGCGGCACATTGCACATTGAAAGCACACCCGGGATGGGCACTGCCGTTATAGTCACGCTTCCACAAGAATAAATTTATGCTGCAGTTAATGATTGACATCCCATAAAACTCGTAAAATAATTAGTGAAAATGGTTTTGCATTGTCAGACCGGAGACCATTCTCAACGGGAGTACTGTATATACAACAAGGGGGTAAAATAAGGGCAGCGGTTCTCGTTACGACTAGCAATATGAGAGCCCCCGCCTCCAAAACAGACAATGCAGAGAAAAAATAGTGAGAATAAAACCATTGCTGCAAAAACAATACTTATAGTTGAGGATAACCCAGAGTTCGCCTTCCACCTCAGAGAGACGCTCAAAGACGAGGGACACCAGGTAAAACTTGAACACAAAGGAAAGGATGGGATCCATGCTGCCCTATCCTCCATTCCGGATTATATTATTATCGATATCGGACTCTCGGATATGGACGGATACTCAGTGGCCAAGGAACTGCGAAATACTGAAAAACTGGAAAATACAGTGCTGATTGCTCTGTCCGGATACAATCCTGATATAACAAGATCAAAAGAGCTTTTCGACCATTACTTTATCAAGGACACACATATTGACAAACTACTTGAGCTAATTAACGCTCCTCTCTCCTCATAGGTCAGTACTAGGTAGAATAAGGTCAATGACCTCACCCCACTTATAGATTACTACTTAAGAAGAGGGCGGCAAAAAATACTATTGCCGTTTACTATCTACAAAAGAGGGAGGGGAATGATGCACATTATCTCTTATTTCGATTACAAACGTCTCTACAGTTTGATCAATGAGTATTCCCTGGATGTGGCCGGTCATGACAAATTAATGCTCAATCATCTGCATCAGCAGTTGAACCGGGCAGAAATCGTCCCAACCACGGAAATTCCTCCAGATGTCATAACCATGTATACGAAGGTACAATTTACCAGTAACTTCGACCACCACCAAAAAGATTATGCATACACCCTCGTGTTTCCATCTGAAGCCGATTTAGAGCAGGGTAAAATTTCGATCTTAGCCCCGATTGCCTCCGCCATGCTCGGACGAACTGCAGGAGAAACCTTTGAGTGTATTATTCCCTCTGGCAAGGTTACCCTCAATATCAAGAAAATCGTTTATCAGCCAATTGCTGAAGGGCTATCTTACGTATGAAGATGGACTCAAAACACACCATAATCGGCAAGACTATCTCCTCTGGCTTAGGGGAGGGCAGAGTATTTGTATATCATGACATATTAACTTGGACAGACACGGGCTGCAAGATTGATGAAACCGAGGTAAAAAAGGAACTCCTCCGTTTTGAGCGGGTTTTTAATAAGATATCGGAAGAGTTAGGCGCACTGGTGGACAGTGTAAAACGGGAGATAAGCCGTGAGTTATCCGCTGTATTCAAAGCTCATATTGCCTTTTTGCATGATCCGTCCTTGAAAACGGAGGTGCAAAGGGAAATAAAAAAGGAGAATATCAGCGCAGAGAGTGCGGTACGAAAGGTATTCCTGTGGTGGGAACAACGGTTCAGACTCTCGGAATCGGAGATAGCCAAACAAAAGGCCGACGATATCCGAGACTTAGCCCGCAGACTTCTTCTTGCCCTAGCCGGAGTTGAGAACAATGCCCTGGAAGATTTAACTTCGGGGAGTGTGCTGTTGGCTACCCATCTACTTCCTTCCGACATGGTATTCCTGGCCAATCGTGCGGTGTCCGCCATACTCATTGAATGCGGGGCTCCCGCCTCCCATGCAGCCTTGTTTGCGAGAGAACTGGGCCTCCCGTGCGTAGGAGGACTCTCTAATCTTGTCACTTTAGTGCCGGAAGGATCCTATGCACTTGTCGATGCCGATGCAGCCAAGGTGGTTTTCAACCCCGACCAGGAGTATACAGCTATTTTCCGGACGATGTGCAAACTTCGCTCCAAGGCAGTAATGGCGGCCCAGTCAAGGGCTCACGAGCCGGCAATCAGCCCGCTGGGAACGCAAGTCCCTGTATTTGCTAATGTGGGGTGTCGAAAAGATACGCTTAACGCATTGGAGAATGGGGCTGACGGTATTGGTCTCTACCGGGTAGAAAGCTCCTATATAGGCCTTAGAGAACCGCCCAACTTCGAAACCCTGCTTAGGGAAATGCAATCCGTTATGGAACCGATGAAGGGTTTGCCGATATGTGTACGCTTGTTGGACATAGGCGCGGATAAAACGCTGCCATATGTGGAATCGTTCTTCGAGCATAATCCCTCCCTTGGCTGTAGAGGAATTCGCTTCCTGCTTGAATATCCACATTTTTTAAAAACCCAGCTACGGGCACTGCTGCAGCTTTCCCGGGAGTACGAGCTTAGCGTGTTGGTACCGATGGTCACTCTGCCCCAAGAGCTTATCAAGGTGAAAGAGTTTACCGAAGAACTTGCAAAAGAACTCCATGTAACCTCCATACCACCCATCGGAGCAATGATTGAAACTCCGGCTGCAGCTCTAAGTACCGAAAAAATTGCTCAATATGCAGATTTTTTGAGCTTTGGAACCAATGATTTAACCCAATACGCATTTGCGGCGGATCGGGAAAATACATATGTAGCCGGCTACTTTGATGATACCCACGAGGCTATTTTTAAGCTGCTTGAACTTGCTCAAAGTGCAGCCCCGGATAAGCCCTTCTCAATCTGCGGTGAATTGGCCGGTTACCCCGAATTTACTTTCCGGCTTTTGAACGACACCGGCATCAGTTCTTTTAGTGTGGTTCCTCCTTTGATTCCACTCATTAAAGAGTCTATACGCCGACCCGACCCGAGTACTTTAGCTAAAACCAATATAATAGAAGGAGAAAAAAGTTATGAAAAACGATGACCTTAAGAAAAGTGCAGTGCAATTTGCGGATAGCCCCGGAACACAGGATATACTCAGGGAAGAATACTCCGCCCTCTTTAATCATGCGCCCTGTGGATTTATTACTCTCACTCCCCAGGGAAGTATCTCACATATAAACCTACGCGGGGCCGAACTCATTGGAGAAACCCAGGATTATCGGCCTGCACCAACGCTCATAGAATATGTAGAGCCGGAATTTCATGGGACACTGGTCCAGGCATTGCAAAATACGGCTATTACGGGAGAGCCCCAAAGCACTGAGTTCAAAGTGATAAATAAGCAAGAGCATTCCACCAGTTGGGTTCGAGCCGAGGTAGGTGCCCATTTAGAGGGAAACGGACAACTTACACAGTGGCAGCTTACCCTAGTTGATATTACAGGGACCCTGAAAGAGTGCAGAAAATTGGAACATGCCCTTGAGAAACAGAAACTCTTTATGAAAGAGCTCAACCACAGAGTAGCAAATAACCTCATGATGATTTCTTCCCTCATTTTACAAAAACAGGCCCAAGAAGGAAAGGACAGCAGTTTAGATGAAATAAGGTATCAAATTGAAGCTATCCGCTATGTACATGAGTTCCTGCAAAAAAGTGAAGATGTACACAATATTGATATGAAAACCTATCTACATGAGCTTCTATTGACCATTTTTTCCTATTTTACCGACTGCGAAATTGAGATCGAAGATAAAATTGAAAAACTAAACCTCCCCAGTCAAACAGCAGTATATATAGGCATTATAGTGAACGAGGCGGCCTCTAATGCCATTAAATACGGATTCAACTCCCAGGAGAAACCACGCTTTACCGTTCTTTTCAAAGAGATGGAAGACAGGCAGCACTATAAGCTTGAGCTCTCCAATACGGGCAACCCCTTCCCCGAAGATATTGATATAGCCCAGTCAGAGTCGCTTGGATTAAGCTTGATTGCCTCACTTACCGAAGAGTTGAAAGGAGAGGTAGAGCTAAAACGCACCCCCTCTCCGGTATTCACCATAAGATTTCCCAAGGCAGCGTGTTAATTTCCTGCATAGAAGAACTATTTGGAAAGATAATGGCCTATCAAATTGGGGCCGGAAGAGAAATAGCGGCCGGAGGACTTTCCGGAAGCCTCGCTAAAGCGCTGCGCTTTCTCTTCGCCCGCCTGTCTGCTGTCGTACAGCACATAGGGAACCGGCTCGGCCACATGGGTGCGGAGAGAAAGAGGGGTAGGATGGTCCGGAAGAATCAGAATACGATACTCCTGCCCGGATGCGGCGAGGGCCGCGTGTACTGGGGCCACCACCTTCTGGTCGATCAGTTCCATAGAGCGGATTTTATCTTTCAGCGAGCCCTGGTGCCCGCTTTCATCCGGCGCCTCGAGGTGCAGATACACATAGTCAGTATCCCCGGAGAGGGCCTCGATAGCTGCAGAGGCTTTTCCGTCAAAGTTGGTATGGATATTCCCGGTTGCGCCGTCTACATGAATCGGCTCTAGCCCCGACAGAATTCCGATGCCGTAAATCAGATCCACCGCTGAGATAACTGCCCCTTTAAGCCCATAACGTTGTTGAAAGGAAGAGAGCTGCGGCCGTTTTCCTTCTCCCCATATCCAGATGGAGTTGGCGGGGTTCTCACCCCTCTCTTTTCTTTTCGTATTAATCGGGTGAGACTCGAGCAGCTCAAGGGAGCGGGCAGTCATATCTAAAAATCCCTGCCCATGGGCACCACCGGGCAGATAATCGGCAATACTCTGCCCCAGAATATCGTGGGGCGGGGTAAGCTCGAAGCCCCAGGGGCCGTCTTTCCACACCAGCAGGTGCCGGTAACTTACTCCAGGATAGAAGCGGAGGCTGTCGCTTCCGAGCTGCTCATTGATCAATTCAATCAGCTCGCGGGCTTCCTCATTACTGATCTCGCCGGCGGAGTGGTCCAGCATGCGTCTCGATTCCAAGGCCCCCTCACCTTCCAGGCTTACCAGGTTACATCGAAAGGCAATATCGCTTTCGGAGAGCTCTACTCCCATACTCGCCGCTTCCAGCGGCGAGCGACCGGTGTGGTACACCTCCGGCTCATAGCCCATCAGTGCCAGGTTGGCCACATCAGATCCGGGAGCCATTCCGTCGGGGACGGTCTTTACCATTCCAACCTCTCCTCGGCGTGCCAGGGAATTTGTGGCGGGGATTTCGGCAGCTTCCAGGGGCGTTTTTCCGTCAAGCTCATCAATAGGATAATCGGCCATTCCGTCTACAAGAATTGTGATATATTTCATTGTAACAAATCCTCCACCACCTGTTTCATCGCGTTCTTTTCGCAGGTATCCGGATGCCGTACCGGCCGGTCGGCAATTCCCCGGATTGGTTCGGGCACCTTCAGCCCGGCGATCTGAGCTATTAAATCAATCAACTCAAAGTCGCTCCTCCCCTCTGTTTCCTCCCCCAGTGCTTCGGCTACACTGCGGCCGAATTTAAAAGGACTTGCGGTAGAGGCAATCAAGGTGGGGGTGTGGTCACCGCTCTTCTCGACGTAGTGGCGATATACCCGGTAGCCCACCGCGGTATGGGTATCGACCAGATATCCGTATTCGCGGAAGAGCTCAGCAATAGTCTCCACCGTCTGTGCATCATCGGCGTAGTCACCGTAAAAATTATTCATTTTCGCCTTCATATCCGCGGATATTTCGTAAAAGCCACGTTCCTTCAGCTGCTGCATAAGAGCCACTACGGTCTGCGAATTTCTGCCCGACAGCTCGTACAGAAACCGCTCGAGGTTACTGGAGATGAGGATGTCCATGGAAGGGCTGATGGTAGCTGAAAAGTCCCGGTTCAGGTCGTAGCGGCCGGTAGTAATAAAATCGGTAAGCACATTGTTCCGGTTAGAGGCACAGATAAACTTCTTTACCGGCAGGCCCATCTGCCCGGCGTACCAGGCGGCCAGTATGTTGCCGAAATTGCCGGTGGGCACCACCACATTGACCGGGTCACCCGGGCTTAACTCGCCACGGCGCAGCAATTCAAGGTATCCATTGATATAATAGACAATCTGCGGCAGAAGCCTGCCCGGGTTAATGGAGTTTGCCGAGGAAAACCGGTAGCCCCTCCCGGCTATCAGCTCGCGCAACTGCTCATCCCCGAAAATTTCCTTTACCCCGTTTTGGGCATCGTCAAAATTTCCGGAGATACCCATTACATGGGTGTTTTCCCCCTCCTGGGTGGTCATCTGCCGTTTCTGAACCTCACTCACCCCGTCGGTGGGATAAAAGACAACAATTTCAACGCCTTCTACATCTGCAAACCCGTCCAGGGCCGCCTTTCCGGTATCTCCACTGGTGGCGGTGAGGATAACAATAGTATCTTTAATGCCGAGTTTCTTCGCAGCTGTAGTGAGGAACTGCGGAAGAATCGAGAGAGCCATATCCTTGAATGCCAGGGTCTGTCCATGGTGCAGTTCGATAAAATGTGCCTCTCCACAGCTGTGGATCGGCGCAATCCCCTGGTCTCTGAACTTATCGTCATAAGCAGCTTTCACACATGCCGTCAGCTCCTCAGCCGTGAAATCCGGAATAAACAGCGAAAGAATATGCTCGGCGAGCTGCCGGTACGAGAGAGCCCTTAGATGAGGGTCGGTGATATCAATTGGGGGAAACTCGGAGGGGACGTACAAGCCTCCATCCGGAGCGATGCCCCGGACCACCGCTTCTGAAAAGGATGACGGTTCTTTTCCGTCTCTGGTACTGTAGTATTTTATATCTGCCATGTCCCCATAATAGATGAAGCGGCAAGGCTGTTCAAGCATTCACTACTTTAGTCGGTTTGAAGGATCGGAAGTGCTTTACCGTTTTGAATAAGTTTTCAAGTTGATATTTTGATACGCAGGAACTACCCTAGTACCATAGGTAAAAGAAAAAAAACTCTTTAAGGTGTGTAATATAAATGACAAAAAAAATTCTGCTGGTTGAGGATGAAGCGATTATTGCTCTAAATCAGAAGAAAACTATTGAAAAACACGGATATGAGGTAGTGAGCGTCTACAATGGAGAGCACGCAATAGAAAAGGTATACTCCGATCCGGAAATATCTCTCATCTTGATGGATATCGACCTTGGAAAAGGAATAGACGGAACTGAGGCGGCACAGAAGATTCTAGAGGACCATGAAATTCCCATTCTTTTCCTCACCAGCCATGCGGAAAAGGAGTATGTAGACAGGGTAAAAAATATTACCCGTTATGGATATGTACTTAAAAACTCCGGTGAGTTTGTGCTGATTGAATCCATCAACATGGCCTTTGAACTGTTTGAGGCACATCGTGAGGTAAAAGAGCGGGAGAAGCGATATGAATCCTTGTTCTACAATTCTCATTCTCCAATGATGCTTCTTCGCCCGGGGACGGGGGAAATAATAGATGTAAACCATGCTGCCTGCAATTTTTATGGCTGGTCGGTTGAACAGTTTACTTCCAAGACAGTGCATGAGATCAATCAGTTAACCGAAAGTGAAGTCTACGAGGAGATGAACAGAGCCAAACAGGAACAAAGAAATGTATTCTATTTCACCCATGCCCTGGCCGATGGTTCATTAAGAGAGGTAGAGGTTCGTTCAAGCCCGATTTATATCCAAGGGGAAAAACTGTTATATTCTATCATCACCGACATAAGCGATAAAAAACGGGCGGAAGAACGTTTTCAGACTATAGTGGAAAACCAGCCTGAACCGCTTTTTATTCAGACGGATATGAAATTTGCCTATCTTAACCCCGCCGCCGTCACCCTTTTAGGGGCCGGTTCACAATCGGAATTGCTCGGTACTCCGGTGATGGAACGCTTTCATCCAGATTTTCATACTACGGTCCGGGAAAGAATCAAGCGGCTCAATGTAAAGCGAGAACCTGTGAAAGAGAAGTTTGAACTCAAATTCATTCGTATGGACGGCTCTTCGGTATGGGTTGAGACAACCGGAATACCCATTGAGTATGCGGGAAAGCAGGGAGCCCTCGTATCGGGGCAGGAGATAACTGAGCGAAAACGCACAGAAAAAGAGCTTACCACCTACAAAGAGCGGATGGAAGCTACAATGCAAATCGGCAATATTGCGTGGTGGGAGATGGATGTGACCACCGGAGAGGTTACCTTTAACCGGCAAAAAGCTGACATGCTGGGCTACTCCCCTGAGGAGTTCTCCACCTACCACGATTTTACCAATTTACTGCATCCGGATGACTATGAACATGCCATGCAATCGATGCGTAAGTGTCTCTCCGGGAAGTCGCAGGCTTATAAGGTCGATTATAGAATTAAAACTCGCAGCGGTAGATATACGTGGTTTCATGATTTAGGCGGTGTTGTTGCCCGAAATGAGAAGGGTGCGCCAATAAAAGTAACCGGGGTAGTAATTGATATAGATGACAGAAAAAAGGCAGAAGAACAGATAAAGGAATCTGTGAGGGAAAAAGACTTTTTGATGAGAGAACTAAACCACCGGGTGAAAAATAATCTTAATATGGTCTCCTCCCTTATTAGCTTAAAAGATTCAGAGACATCACAGGACCTTTCGGATATCATACACCAGATAGATGCTATCGGGCAGGTCCATGAGAAGCTCCACCACACGCAAGATGTGACTCATATTAATTTTAAAGAGTATATTCAGGATCTTCTGGAGACAGTGTTCTCTTCTTTCATCACACGTCCGGTGACCATAGTAAACAGTATTGAGGATACACACATTCGGACTGATGCTGCAATTTCCCTGGGGCTGATTGTAAATGAAATTGCCACCAATGCTGTGAAACACGGTTTCACCACCGCCGAAGAAGCCCGGTTTACGGTACAAATGCGTAAACATCCAGAAGACGAACACTTTGAAATGAGAGTTTCAAATACTGGGAAGCCCTTTCCTAGAGAGGTGAACCTAGAAAATCCCGACAGCCTCGGGCTGCAGGTTATAACTACACTAATAGAGCAGTTGAACGGTACGGTTGAACTGCAGAAGACTCCATTTCCCTTGTTCATCCTTCGGGTACCTATAGAGTTAGAGTAGTTATTCATTTTATTAGACTTATTTGCTATTGTGTGTTAGCCTGAGGATATATGAAGAAGTTTATACTTATTTTTGCAGCCCTCATCGGCATGAGCCTGCTTATCCTGCTCGACAGGTATCAGGTTTCCGGTTGGCAAGAGAAAAGGGACCTGGCTCTTGCCAAGGAAGCCGGTATTACCCAGCTCCGTCTGCAAAATGCCCTGACCTCACGCATACACCTAACCCAATATCTTAAAGCGCTGGTCTATATGCATTCCACTCTGCCTGAATCCTCCCAAGCTCATACAACCCTCACTGAGAACGAATTTAGACAGTTTGCCCAGAGTCTGTTGGAGTACAATCCGGCTCTGCGGGCACTGCAGCTAACCGATAAAAATACCCAAGTAGCATATGTGTACCCGCCAAAAAATAACAAAATCGCCATAACCGAACCGATGCTGCTGATAGAAGACCCCTTGCGGGGTAAGTATGCCCGCAAAGCTATCGAAGAAAGAAGGATGACCGTTCAGCCGCCCTTTGAACTGCGTCAAGGAGGCCTGGGCATTGCAGCCCGAAACCCTGTGTTTGCGGACGACTCGTTTATCGGATTGGCCATAGCGGTTATCGATGTTCCTACGGTTATTGATGATGCGTTTCCTAATGAAAAAAGGTCAACCTATAAGGTAAGTCTTATAGATTCCCGGGGAAACCGTTTCTACCATACAATAGAAAGCAACACTCCCACGGAGCGGAGAACTGTCTCTTTTGCCGATACCCACTGGACATTGGAAATGGTATATAAAAACCCCGATGCCTCTCCGCCCCTCTTATCAAGAATCATTATTTTTCTGTTTGGCGGGGGCTTTCTTTTCCTGTTACTGCTCATCATTTGGATTTTACAGAACCGGACAGAACTTTTGAGGGGAGAGGTTGCGAAAAGAACAGAAGAGCTAAGTCAAAGCGAACATCGCTTTAGAAGCATCGTCGCAGATTCCGAGGCGGGCTACTTTTTGATTGGTGTAGATGGAACGTATAAAGATGTAAACGAGGGCTGGCTTAAGATGCACGAATACTCCCACAGGGAGGAGATTGTGGGTAAACCCTTCACCCTTACCCAAGACCCTGAGGAGCTTGAAAGGGCTAGCAATTTGCTGGAAACCCTCTTAAAGGGCGAAAGAATATCTACCACGGAGTTTTCTAGAATCACAAAATCGGGACAAAAAAAATACCACATGTGTACCGCCAGGCCCGTCTATCAGAACGGAGAAGTTATTGGAATTGAGGGCTTTCTATTCGATATTACCGACCGGAAAAAGGCCGACCAAGAAAAAACCTTTCTTATGAATGAACTAAACCATCGGGTGAAAAATAACCTGTTGATGGTCAATTCTCTGATAAGGCTCAAAGAGTCTGCCCTTGGAGGATCGGTGGACCTCTCTGATATTAGACATCAGATAGATGCCATCCGCATAGTGCATGAGAAATTATATAAAACCGGAGAGATTGCACATATCAATATGCGCGACTATATACAGGACCTGCTTACCACTATTTTTTCATCCTTTGCATCTCAAGCTGTCACACTAGATAGCCGGGTTGAGAACATTTATATAAACACCAAAGACGCCGTTGCCCTTGGGCTGATTATAAATGAAATAGCTACAAACGCAATTAAATACGGTTTTAGTACCGGAGATGACACCAGCCAAAAGGCTGTGTTTAAAATTAGGATGGTGAGGGACTTTGCTACTGAAGAATATATCCTCTCCGTCTCCAATAGCGGAAACCCCTTCCCCGAGGATACTAGTATTGAGAACTCCGAAACCCTCGGATTACGTTTAATCTCTATCCTTGCAAGGCAGTTAGACGGTACCGTGGAGCTGCAAAAAACCCCTCAAGCCCTCTACACCATCCGGTTCCCCGTACCCTAAATACTCACACCCAGCCGAAGCCCCTCATCGCTTGTATCAGTTGTTCGCGAGCCCGGCGCAGGTAGGTTTTTACTGTATTCTCCGGAATTTCCAGGGTGCGGCTGGTGTCTTTTACCGAAAGGCCTTCCACCATTCGCAGTACGAATACTTCTTTTAAATTCTGGTCCAGTGTGTTGAGGGCTCTTTGAGCCAAACGCTCACCTTCCCTCTGTATCGCACTGGTATCGGGGGCTCTGTTTTTGTCGTCCCTGCGTATCGATTCGTTCAGACTCTCTTCATAGGGTATGTCCGGATCGGGCTTCCGGCTGTTTTTTCGATTCAGGCTGCGCAGATGGTTTACCGCGATAGTGTAGATCCAGGAATAAAAGCGACGGGAGGAATCGAAAGATGAGATGGAGCGATACGCTTTTACAAACACCTCCTGCACCGCATCTTCGGCCGCTTCTTGATCGCCGAGCATACGGTAACAGAGGGAATACAGCACAGGCGTATAACGGCGGACAATCCGTTGAAAAGCCTCAACCTGTCCCTGTTGTACGAGTTCTATGTCCTGTTCATCACTATAATTCTGCTCTTGCCCCACCCTTGCTGCAGCCTCCTACATCCATATGTACAATTTCAAAAGACAGTATACCCTCTTTCTTTAATGATTCGGAATGCCTAAAAAGGGGCCGGTGGATTCTTTATCTACCCGACCCCAGTAATTTAATTTGTTACGCTTTTCAATAATACCCAGCCTTATCAATCGAGCTTATCAATCGGTGGCGGAAGTGCCGGGGGTATCGCCGGCAGGAGTTTCATCACCCGCCTGGGAGCCCTTCGACTTGCCCTCTTCAGCACTCTTTTTTTGCTCCGAGGCCTGCTTTTTGGCAGCCTTGCGTGCTTCGGTACTTACCCTCTCGCGTACAATCTCTCCGAGGTTCTCGCTCTGATCGCCGCTTTTCCACTGCTCAATCCGGCCGAGCATACTGCGCACCGCCTCTAAAGTTGCCCGAGCCACTACTGTATCCTCGTAGTTTTCGTTCTCCAGGCGTATGGTGTTTTGAGCCAGCTCCAGGGCTAATTCTGCATTCTGCTCGGGATCAAGATCTGCCTCTTGATCTTTGGCCAGGCTTAATGCCCGGGCTACTGCCTCGGCATGGCCTCCTTCCACTGCTTCCCATTCGGATTCATCCGCTGAATCGATTATCGCCTCTACCTCTTCCTGGGTAAAGCCTGAATTCCTTAGGGCTGTATCGAGCCTCTCGGTAAAACTTTCGTCGCTCGCCTCCTGGGCACCTGCGCCAAAAACTACCGGAGCTCCTACTAAAGCTATCATCATCGTTGTAATTAAAATTTTGTTTAGTCTCATTATATCCCTCCTTCTACTAGGAATATACGCATATACAGGGCGGAGGTTTTAAACCCGGTTAACAAAGCTGTGGCCACACCGAACTAATCCCTTATGCCGGCCGGCTACTGCCGTGGACAGCTCGGTTGCCCCGGTTTTGGCTTGTCTATGGGAAGAGCATTTTTTTAAGAAATACCCCCACAGAGATAGAGGGTTACGCTGGGTCTTTTAGAGATTTGTTAGGGTTTTGTTAGATTTTTGGAAAAACCTATGTTATATTGAAGCAACATGAGTAAAGAAACCGTATTATTTGTAGATGATGAAGAGTCGATTCTGAAGGCCTTGAAGCGGGAGCTGTCAGCCTGGGCTAAAGGGCAGCAGGTAGAGCTCTTATTTCGCTCCTCCGCCGAACGCGCCCTGGAAGTGATAGAACAGCAGGGCAAAGATATCGCGGTGGTGGTCTCGGACCTCAAAATGCCGGCGGTGGGCGGAACAGAGCTGCTAACCGAGGTAAAAAGCAGGCGGCCGGAGATTAAAACAATAATTCTGAGCGGCTACTCGGATACCGGGCAAATGATAAACGCCATTGAGAGTGGAATTGCAGCTTTTATTCTTAAACCCTGGGAAAGTGATAAACTGGTAAACCAGGTTGAGAAGGCACTTAACGGATATCGACTGCAAAAAAAATACAACGAATATGTGCACATGCTCAACGAGGAGCTGCGCTGGGCGGGGGAGTTGCAGAAAAAGCTGCTTGAAGCTGAGATCCCTTACTCTGATAAGATAGATTTTACGGTCACCTACGAGCCGCTCCCCAATCTGCATTGCGGGGGAGATTATTATGATATCATCCCCTTCGACAAGGACCGCTACATAATTCTCATTGGGGATGTAGCCGGCCATGGGGTGAAGGCCGCCTTTATTACCACCATGTTGAAAACTATGATCTACCGTGGTTACATCCGTCGGAGGGTCGGTAAAGAGTTCTCCCCGGCGGGCTTCCTCGGCTGGCTTAACTCGCAGGTATGCGACCAGCTTCAGGATTTTCCGGATATGCTGGTTACCTTTTTTGCATTGCTGATCGACCTTCCGCGCAGGAAACTTGTCTACTCAAATGCCGGTCATTTTCCGTTTTTTCTTATTCACCAGGACGGATCAAGTACGAAGTGTGGGGTGGAGGGGGCCGGAATGGGCTTCGAGGCCAATTTGCACTACACGGAAGAAGAACAGGAACTGAAGCCCCAGGATACCGCCGTATTCTTTACCGACGGATTGCTTGAATACCCCGG
>JAIPFV010000018.1 GCA_021736475.1 Spirochaetia bacterium
GGACCGCACTACCGACGGCGAAAAAATGAGATTGCACTCCAATTCCCATCTCTCCGGTTTGCTGATCAATGGCGACAATAGAATAGGTGGCGGCTAAATTATTATATACACCCTGCATGGCGGTTCTCCTTATCCACATTGTAGCAGAAAAAACTTGGTTTTTGAAACGCCAAGTTTTCTGATTCAAAACTGTGATTCAAATAAGATTAGTTGACGGCCGTCTTTCGGCTTCTTATGCTTGGAGTATGGAAATAAATGTTGAGTGTGTGGTTGACAGTAAATCAAGTCTTGGGGAAGGGCCGGTGTGGAGTAGTACCAGGCAGTGCCTTTACTGGGTGGATATCGATGCGGGGCTGATCCACTCCTATTCTCCCGCAACAGATGCGAGGCGGACATGGGATGTAGGAATGAAGGTGGGGGCTGTGGTTCCACGCTCCGAGGCAGCCGGTGGTGGTCTTCTGCTGGCTACGGAGAAGGGGTTTGTCGGTTTTGAGGAAGAGAGTGAGCAGCTGGAGTATATTGTAGATCCGGAGGAAGGTAATCCGGATACTCGATTTAACGATGGAAAATGTGATCCTGCCGGGCGTTTCTGGGCCGGCACCATGTCCTATTCGCGAACACGTGGTGCGGCTAACCTTTGGTGTTTAGAAGTTGATTACAGCGTGGCAAAGCGGGTAACCGGCGTCACGGTGTCCAACGGTATCACCTGGAGCCTGGATGAGAAAACGATGTATTACATCGATTCCAACGAGTTCGCGGTGGTGGCTTTTGAATACAACCGGGAAAGCGGGGCTATCTCTACACCTCAACCGGTGGTATTAGTACCCCAGGAGCTGGGAAAACCGGACGGTATGTGCATTGATGCCGAGGGTAAATTGTGGACCGCCCTGTTTCGTGGCGGGGCAGTTGCTCGTTGGGATCCCTCTGATGGAAGTTTAATTGAGCTTATTAAAATTCCAGCGGTGCATGTAACCGCCTGTGCTTTTGGTGGACAAGACCTCCAAACCCTGTATGTTACTACTGCCCGGGAGCCGGCTGACAAGCAGCAACTGGCTGAGTACCCGCAGGCAGGGGGATTGTTTGCGCTGGAGTTGGGGGTGAAAGGAGCTCCTTTCTTTGAATTTGGGAGAGGGTGAACAGAAAAAAAGGGCCGCTCCAAAAGCATAGGAGGCGGCCAAGTATAGTAACAAAAGAGGAGTTGTCTTATTGTGCCAGTTTCCTAAGCTGCCGATTTTTCCGGAAAATCGGGAGTATTAGTGGTTCCCTCCATATTTAGGGCTTCCTGTCGTTTAGCTGCCAAAAATATCCAGGTGATACCTACTATAACAGTAAGAATTCCGGCCGGCATAAGCGCCGGGGCTGTTGTTATGCTGCCGCTTGAAATCAGTAAGGCTATCCCTACGCCAGTTAAAGTAAATCCGTATTTCATTCTATTGCCTCCACGATTATGATGTCTTTAATATATCAAGATAGAATTTAAAATCAAGTGTTTTGGAGAAAAAACTTGACCAAAACTTAGTAAAACAGCAAAAATAACAAATATAATACTGAAAACCTAAAAATTCAGTAAGATTTATTTGCTAAAAATAATTTTATAGGTGATAGTGATGAATAAAGTTCTGGTTTTCTTATAAAATGAAGAATACAAGTTTAATGTGATAATAAACATATAAATTGACTAATATAGCAAAAAAATGTATATATTAGCTATCAATTAGTTGATTCAGTTGGAGGTAATAATAGTATGTATGACATTATAGTAATTGGAATGGGACCGGCCGGTATGGCGGTATCAGCGATGGCTGTTAAGCTCGGGTTGAGCGTTTTGGGGATAGAAAAAAACAAAATTGGCGGAGAGTGTTTGAATTGTGGATGCATCCCTAGCAAAGCACTGTTGAAAGCCGGTGAGATGCGCAAGGTTATGGAAAACCTTGAACAGTATGGAATGCATGCGGCCGAGAAACCGGAAGTAGATGACCCTCTGAGGATTGTCCGTGAAAAGGTGGACCTTATTAACGGGCCTAAGACGATGAAAACCTTCGATAAGGTCGAACTGGTGCTTGGTCAGGGGGATGCTGAGTTTGTGGATACCCATACAGTACGGGTAGGGGGAACCGAGTATCGGGGTAAGAAGATTTTTATTGCCACCGGGACCGAGCCGATGATTCCCCCCATTGAAGGGCTTGATCAAGTCGAGAAACTGACAAATGTGAATCTCTTCGAGCAGAAGGAGATTCCCGAAAGCCTAATGATAATCGGTGGTGGGGCGATTGGTTCGGAAATGGCCCAAGCCTTTTCACGGCTCGGTTCCAAGGTTATCGTTGCCCACATGGACCCGCACCTGATTCCTGCCGGTGATAAGCAGGCCGGGGATGTGCTGCAGAAGATGTTCGAAGAAGAGAATATCGAAGTGTATAATCAGACCGCCATTTCCAAGGTGGAACAGGTAGATGGCCAGATAGCAACTCATACCGATAAGGGTGTGTTTAAGACAAGCCGTATTCTGGTTGCGGCCGGGCGAAAACCGGTTTTCGATGGTCTTAAGCTTGAGAATGCTGGAGTGAAGTTTACGAAGAGGGGTATTACTGTGAATCAGAGGCTTCAGACAAACCGTCGGAACATCTATGCTGTCGGTGACTGTAACGGCATCTCTCTTTTCTCCCATGCTGCAATGCATCAGGGAATGCTGGCGCTGATGAATGCTCTGAATCCGACCCCCTTTAAGAAGTTTAAGAATAGTGACTTTATCGTTCCCTGGTCGGTTTTTACCAAGCCGGAAATTGCCGAGGTAGGTATGTCTGAGGAGCAGGCCCGTGCGGCGGGTATCAAGTTTAAGGTAATACAGTCGGACTATGCCGATTATGGCCGTACAATTGCCGATGGTCAGCCGGAAGGATTTGTAAAGGTTATAACGAACGAGAAAGGGAAGATCTTCGGGGCGACGGTTGTGGGCGAGTCTGCCAGTGAGCTGATCCATGAATGGACCATGGCGATGCAGTATAAGCACTCCCTGTTCGACATTATGATGATGCAGCACTCCTTTCCAACCATCTCGCTTATGAATAAGCGGGCAGCCGAAAACTGGATGATGGAAATGGCGGAGAAGCCTTGGCTGCAAAAGTTAGCTAAAATGTTCGTATAAAAAAAGGGAGCTATCGATGCTTAGACATCGTTACCCTCGACCGGATAGCCAGCCTCCATCCAGTCCTTTTTGCCGCCTTCATAGTCATACACATTGCTAAACCCGAAGGTTTCTAATTTTTCAGCGGCGGCGGGACTGGCCTTACATTCTTTATCAGCGCAGTAAACTATAATCTGATCATCCTTTTGAAAGCGTTCCGTAGCTTCCTTTGCAATTTTGTTGAGGGGAATATTTATGGCCCCCTTGATGTGGGCCTGATCAAAGGGTTTTGGCATTAACACTTCAATTAACTTTATATCTTCACCGTTGTCTAACTTTTGTTTTAGGGTCTCCCTGTCAATCTTCTGTGACATAAACCTCTCCTTCTTGTTTTATATCTATAACGTATAAAGCAAGCGTAAAAAAGTCAAAAATCACAGCCTCGTCAAAACCTAAGGGCTGGGGGCAAAGGGCAGGACTGTTCGCAGATCATTATCGGTGAGGCGCAAACCGATGCCGAAAAAGTAGTCGCGCCCGCCGCTGCTCAGGGCGTTGTCCACACCGCCGGTGAGGTAGAGCCAGTTAAGCGGATTGTTCGCTTCGGGATCAAACATTGGATAGATAGTCCCGTAGCCGCGCAAGTAGGGGGCCTCTTCCTGGCCGAATTCAAACATTTCGGTGGAGAGTGAGAGTTGTTTGGCCGGTTGATACTTTATACCAAAGCCGGCACTGCTTTCGATGATGCCCCCTCGCAGGGTGAGTGGGCCGAAGCTCCGGGCCATCTGCGCCGAAAGCTTCAATTCGTCGGTGCGTTCGGTCTCTGTGGTGGTAGTGTCACTGTCGATTGATCCGTTAGTGTTATCTACAACAATAGTGCGGGTTTCGGTGGTTCGGCTCAACTGGTCGGGAGTGTTCACCACCCCGAAGCTGTAGTACTTTGGTTTGCCCTGGGGCATCAGGCGCACCTCTGCATGGGTTTTGGCGGTATTCTGCAGGGTAAGGTACTCGGTCTTTACGCCCACTTGTACGTTCAGCCCCATGGCGGAGTTTACGAACTCATCTACGTTTTTGGCAACCCTGTCTACCGTGGTGTAAATTGAATCATCATGTATGAGCCTTCCGAGGTTGCCCTCTCCCCGTTCTATTTTTTCGGTTGTGTTTTTCAGATGAGTCAGAGTTGCATTTAGCTGATCCACACTTTCGCTGATAGTACTAATTGAGTTGTTAATATCTTTATCCCGGTTCTCTAAAAGAATGTCCAGGCGTTCTGCAATTGAGGCGGTATGGGCTAATATGTTTGACAGCTGCTGCACGTCCTGGTTGCTGGAAGTATCCAGCCTCTCGGTTATGCGAACTACATTCTCCATGGATTGCGAGAGCAGTACCAAGTTTCTCTCTACCAAACGGTTGGTAGTGTCGACAGTATCCCGGGCTAAACTAAGCATCTCGTTTATGGTTTGATAGCCTCCTTCTCCCATGAAACTGTTCAACTCTTCCATAAACACACCCATCTCTTCTCCCACTTGTTCGGCAACCTCGAAGGTACGGTCCATGGCGGTGGTACTGACGACGTTATATATCACCCCGCCGGACTCGATTCTGGGCTTTTGCGGGGTTCCCTGCTGAAGGGTTACTACCGCATTGCCTAACATGGACTGCATAGTTTTCTTTACTACCGCATCCTGGTACACCGGTACCTCCGATGAAACTTCCATAAGCAGTTCCGCCTTCCCCTGCACCAGGTCAACCTCCCGCACTCGTCCGACCGCAACCCCGGAGACCAATACCCGGGTGCCCGGCATTAAGCCGGAGGCATTTTCGATCATCGCTCGTACCTGATAGGTGTCTGGAGCGTCAATCGTATCGGCGGTCTGCATAATATAGGCAACACTACCGGCACCAGTAATCAATACAAATAGGCCTATTTTTACCAAACGTGTCATAGCATCTCCATATCATCCATGGTTTTATGAGCTGCAGTGAAGGCGTTCTCAAGGAACTTCTGCAAAACCGGATGGCCAACATTCGCAACATCTTCGGGAGTACCCGCAACCTGGATACTACCTTCATCTAAAAATGCGATCTTATCGGCTAACTGAAAGCTGCCTACAATATCGTGGGTAATAATAATACAAGTCATTCCAAGCTCCCGATTTACCCTCTGGATTAGATTATTTATACTTTCTTCTAGAACCGGGTCGAGGCCGGTAGTAGGTTCATCGAACAGCAAAACCTCCGGCTCGCCGGCCAGAGACCGGGCTAAAGCCACCCTTTTGCGCATACCGCCGGAGAGTTCTTCCGGAAGTTTTTTCTCTATTCCGGGCAGTTGTACCCAGTCCAGTTTCTCTTTCACAATCCGTCGAATGGCTTCACGGTCCCGCATATGCAGTACTTCTACTAGGGGAAATGCAATATTTTCTTCCACCGTCATGGAATCGAACAGGGCGGAGTCCTGAAAAAGGTAGCCCAGCTGCAGCCGGTACTTCCGCCGCTGTTTCTCGGGCAGAGGAACAATATCGGTTCCGTTAATTTTTATTTTCCCGTTATCAGGTTCTAATATCCCTATGATATTTTTCATAAGCACGCTTTTTCCCGACCCGCTTTTACCTAATATGGCGGTGATACGTTTGTGTGGGAATGTAAGGCTCACTTCATCAAGCACCGCCAAAGATCCGAAATTTTTTGAGAGCCCTTCAACCTCTATTACTGGATCATTGATGTGCTCACTTTCCGGCATTAGAATTGACTCCCAAACATAACCTTCAGTAGAATATCAGTCATTATAAAATCGGCTACTAGAATGGTGACGGAGGCAGCCACTACCGATCTGGTGGTTGCGTCACCGACTGCTTTTGAACCACCCTGCACATAATAACCGTAAAAACAGGAGATAAGCCCGACTATTAAACCCAGCACTACGGATTTAATAAGGCCTGAGTACACATCCTTTGGGTTTACCATACGGTAGAGTTCGAACAGAAACGAAGCTTTATCTACCGATTTGTACCAGACGGATACTACATAGCTGCCGGCGATGCCTATGACATTGGCCATGGCGGTAAGCAATGGAAAAACAATAACCGCCGCCCATACCCTTGGTACTACCAGATATTGAATGGGGTGGACCGACATGGTTTCCATTGCATCAATTTGTTCGCTGATCCGCATAGTTCCGATTTCTGCTGTAATTGCCGAGCCGTTTTTGGCTATCAACATCAACGCTGTCATTATCGGTGCCAACTCGCGGGCCATAGTTATGCCGACTGCAGAGCCAGCTAAGGGTTCGGCGCGGAACATACCCAGTACATTCACCAGTTGCAGCGATATAATCATACCAATGGCGAAACTGGACAAGACGATAATGGGTATTGAGGCTACCCCCATCTTTTCAACATGGGCAGTGAGGATTCGAAACCGGTTAGGCCGTTTGAAAGTCCACTTAAATACTTCAAGAGTAAAAACAACAAAGAGACCCAGCCGTTCAAGGGCGTACAGGAGCTTGGATGGGGATTTAAACATTTACTTTTCGCTTCTTATTAGTGCTCATCTATCTACACTGATTACACATATTACAAAAGTTGTATAGCTGAATTCTATTTTTTTATGGGTAAAAAGTCAATCTAAACTCAAAATTGCCCGTACTTAATAAAAAGCCGCCCCTGAAAAGGGGCGGCTGTAATGGTTCTATAGAAATTCTTACAAAGCTTCGATTAGAAGGGCCGGTCGGCAAGGTACTTGTATTCCTTCCATTTATGGTTTACATCCTTCTTAATCTTGCCCAGCAGCTCCTCCGCCCGTTCGGGGTTAGAGCTGCGCAGAGCCTTGTAGCGGACTTCGTTGTAGACGTACTCTTCAATGTCCGAGGCGGGCTCTTTACTGTCGAGTTTGAAGGGGTTTTTACCCTGGTCGGTCAGTTCCGGGTTATACCGGTACAGTGGCCACAAGCCGCTGGTAACCGCCCGAGCCTGCTGGTCCATTCCCTTCATCATATCGATACCGTGAGCGATACAGTGGCTGTATGCGATCACGATTGAAGGTCCCTTATAGGCTTCGGCCTCTCGTAGTGCGCGGATAGTTTGGATTCGGTTGTACCCCATGGCGACCTTAGCTACATATACGTAACCGTAGCTCATTGCCATCATTCCCAGGTCTTTTTTCCCGATGCCCTTACCGGCGGCAGCAAATTTGGCAATTGCACCGGTGGGGGTCGCTTTAGACATCTGGCCACCGGTGTTTGAGTACACCTCGGTGTCCATTACCAGAACGTTCACATCCCGGCCGGAAGCCAGCACGTGGTCAAGACCTCCATAACCGATGTCGTAAGCCCATCCGTCACCACCGAAGATCCACACCGAACGGCGGATCAGGTAGTCTGCCACTGATGCCAGCTCTTTCAGTGCCTTATTGCTGCTCTTTTCAGCCTTTGCCACCAGCTGGTCTTTCCATTCCCGCTGTTTTTCAATTTCTTGCTCATCCCGCTGTTCGTTATCGCGGAGGCTCTTGAGAATCTCTGTATCGAATCCGTCGGCACCTTCTTTGATGGCCCGATCGAGAAGCTCTTTAGCGTAGGTCATATTACGATCGGTTGCTAAACGCATACCATAGCCAAATTCCGCTGCATCCTCGAACAGGGAGTTCGACCAGGTCGGACCGCGGCCGTCGTCTCGGGTAGTGTAGGGAGTAGTGGGCAGGTTACCGCCATAAATGGAGGAACAACCGGTAGCATTGGCAATGATCGAACGGTCGCCAAAGAACTGGCTGACCAGTTTTACATACGGGGTCTCACCACAACCGGCACATGCACCGGAGAACTCAAACAGAGGACGCAGCAGCTGACTGCCGATAGTGGTCTGCAGTTTAAGTTCGCTGCGGTCATAGTCGGGGATTTCATTAAGGAAGAAGTTCCAGTTTTCCCGTTCCTGATCACGGAGAGGCAGTTGCGGCTCTAGTACCAGTGCTTTTTGATCGGTCTTCTCGCCGTTTACCTTTTTGTGAGCAGGGCAGATGTTAACACATGCACCACAGCCGGTACAGTCTTCAGGGGCGACCTGAATGGTAAACTTCATACCCTGAAAAATTTTGCTCTTTGCGTCGGTGCTCTTGAAGGTCTCCGGCGCCTTTTCAAGATGTTTCGGATCGTACATCTTCATGCGAATTACGCCATGAGGACACACTGCCGAACAATCGCCGCACTGAATACAGGTCTCAAAATCCCAGGTCGGTATTTTTTCGGCAACGTTTCGCTTCTCGTATTTTGTGGTTCCGAGAGGATAGCTGCCGTCGGCAGGCAGTTTAGAGACAGGGATATCCTCGCCGCGGCCGGCAATTATTTCTCCGGTAACTTCTTTTACAAACTGCGGCGCATCATCCGGTATAGTCTGGATCATGTGGTTATCGCCGCTGGACTGCTTGGGATAGTCAACCTTTTCGATCGCATCGAGGGCCATATCGATGGTTGTGATGTTTTTGTCCACCACTTCCTGTCCCTTCTTGGTATAGGTTTTTTTGATGTACTTCTTGATCAGATCGATAGCTTGATCTTCGGGCAGAACACCGGAGATTTTGAAGAAAGCGGTCTGCATGACCACATTGATGCGGGTTCCCATGCCAGCTTTCTCTGCGATTTTATAGGCATCGATTACGTAGAAATCGAGCTCTTTATCGATAATCTGCTGCTGTACCTCTACCGGAATGTTGTCCCAAATCTCATTTTTATCAAAGGGAGAGTTGAGCAGAAATACACCGCCCTTCGCGGCATTCTTTAGCATGTCGTAGCGTTCGAGGAATGTGAACTTATGACAAGCTAAGAAGTTAGCCTTCTGGATGAGGTAGGTGCTTTTAATAAGATCTTTTCCAAAGCGGAGGTGGGAAACGGTGGTTGCACCAGCTTTTTTCGAGTCGTATACGAAATAGCCCTGGGCATAGTTGTCGGTAGCCTCACCAATGATTTTAATTGAGTTTTTATTCGCACCCACAGTACCGTCGGAACCTAAACCGTAGAACATCGCGCGAGTGACGTCTTTACTGGCGGTGGAGAAGTCGGCGTCCCATTCAAGACTTGTATGGGTAACATCATCATGGATACCCACGGTAAAATGGTTTTTCGGCTCTTTTGCACTCAAATTATCAAGAACTGCTTTGGCCATTCCCGGGTTGAACTCATTTGAACCTAGGCCGTAACGTCCGCCTACAATAGTGGGGTAGGCCTTTAGGCTAGAGTCGCCGCTTTCCATCATTTCGCCAATAGCTGTACGGACATCTTCGTACATTGGCTCGCCGAGTGATCCCGATTCTTTTGTGCGGTCGAGTACTGCAATGGATTTTACCGTATCAGGCAGTGCTTTCACAAAATCTTTGGCACTAAAGGGACGATAGAGGTGTACTTTAACCACACCAACTTTCTCGCCTTCTTTCACCAGGTAGTCAATGGTCTCTTCCATTGTTTCGGCGCCACTGCCCATTAGCACTACAACTCTCTCAGCATCCGGTGCACCAACATAATCGAACAGATGGTATTGTCTGCCGGTCAGTTTAGCGAACTTATCCATAGCCTTCTGCACAATGGCCGGGGTTGCATCATAGTATTTGTTTACTGTTTCGCGGGCAGCAAAGAAGACATCTGGGTTTTGGCTGGTTCCACGGATAACCGGTTTTTCCGGGTTCATTGCACGTTGGCGATGAGCCTGAACTAATTCGGCGTCGATCATCTCCCGCATTACATCGTAGGGAACTTCTTCTACTTTCTGGATTTCGTGGCTTGAACGAAAACCGTCGAAAAAGTGGAGGAAAGGAACCCGAGACTCTAGGGTAGCTGCCTGGGCTATGAGAGCGTTGTCCATTACCTCTTGGATGCTGTTGGAAGCCAGTTCTGCAAAACCTGTAGAACGGACCGCCATTACATCCGAATGGTCGCCGAAAATCGAAAGAGCCTGATTCGCAACCGCTCGAGCGGCGATATGAAATACTGTCGATGTGAGTTCTCCTGCGATTTTGAACATATTCGGCATCATCAGGAGAAGTCCTTGAGAGGCGGTAAAAGTAGTTGTGAGTGCTCCGGTTTGAAGCGCACCATGGACTGAAGCTGAAGCTCCGCCCTCGGATTGTAGTTCAACTACTTCCGGAATTGTACCCCACAGGTTTGGTTTGTCCTGGGCGGAGTAGAGGTCCGCCAGCTCTCCCATCGGAGAGGAAGGAGTAATTGGGTAAATAGCACAAACTTCGTTTGTTGCGTGGGCAACATACGCAGCGGCTGTGTTACCGTCAATTGTCACCATGTTTTTTTCTGACATTTCGTATCCCTTCATTTAAGTTAATTTATGAGAAATATTGTGATTAGTATACCTTATTTATCGATATCCTACAAGGTTGTGAACTGGTATATACCAAAGAGAGTCCTATATATCTAATTTTAGCAGCACAGGACTAAAAAAACAGAGGACGGAGATACTGCAGGTGGTTGAATGACTGCAGTACTTTTCGGTGAATTGAATCCTCAGTTGCTGAGCTTCTCTTACCTTCAGCGTTTTCTTCGGTTTTATTGAAAGAGGCTAAAATAGACTCAATTGCCTGGGTGTGGGCCGGAGCTCCGAACTCCTCAATGATGCGGTCGCGGTTTTTTACCTGGGGCCCTCTTAACAAATTTTCCATGGTAGCCGTCGTTTCAGCATTAACTTCCCGCAGCTCTCCCACGAACTCAGACGATTCCGCGGCCTGCCGAAGTACTTGATACTGTTGTTCTACCGAGAGAAAGGAGTAATCAATAAACTCCTCTGACAGCAACTGCTCTACCTCGTAGCGAATTCGCTTGTGCTGATCATCTGGCAGCAGTCCGGCCACTGAATTGAGGATCTGAGTATAGGTATCGCCCAGGGCAGCTCGGTCTCCGGTAGAAAGGGGAACCTGCAGCTCGTCGTAAAAATAGCTTGAGTGAGGTAAAAAATGGTCCTTTAATGCACCGAGGATGTCCAGGTTGCGGGCAAGCAGCGGGGCTCCCCACAGTACACTATTGATAAAAAGGTAACCGAATCCCTCCTGAATGGCGGTGGAGACTATCATATCTGCCGACCTGGTAAGCTCTTCAAAGCTGATGCCGATCTCATCCAGGTTTCCACCTATGCCCCAGGCCCCGGTGATAAGCCGGTTCTGAAAGGCGCTTTCTACCAAACTGGAATAGGCCCGTTCCTGCTGCGAGACCCCCGGCAGGGTTACCAGTAGATTCACAGGGCTTTCTACAAGGTTCGTCAGTAGACCAGCCTCCAACACATTTTTTCTGCGGATAGTTCGCACCGGGTACAGCAGAAGCTTTCCTTCAGGCTCCCAGCCGGGATTGTGCTCGCCGGCCCAGTTTCCAATTTTCTGCTGTACCTGCCACGAATCAACGGTTGTGGGCGAATGCGGCTCAATGGGGTTGTTCAGCAAAAACAGCTGGCTCTCCGGTATACCCGCTTCTTGTAAGATATCTCGGTCCCGACTGTTGATAACTACATAGCGTACATTCTGACTGACGGGGTACATGGGCGATTCCAGGTTCTCGTAGAGGGCCTTAAGATTCGAAAACCTCCCGCTCTCCGGAAAATCGTGAATGTGCAGGACCATCTGCTGCTGCGGCTTTTCCCGGGCAATTTGCAGCAGCGCCTCGGTGAAAAAGGGGTTTTTTCCTATGTGGTAATTGTGAACCCACCAGATACTGCCTCCAAACTGCTCATTCAGCTTTTGTTTAATATCTTCAACCTTGGGAGGGTCCTCCTGTTCAACTAAATAATCGATTTCGGGTAGCGACCGGCTGTGGACTTTTGCTTCAACCCCCTGCGATTTAAGCGCCTGCTCTATTTTCTCGACTATAGTGGTCCTCTTCGAATCCCGGCCGCAGACCAGGGTAATTTCATACTGATCAGGCTGCTGCAGCAGCAAAGCCTTTACCGACGAGGTGATGACTTGCGTAATTCCACCGGTAAGCAGGTGATAATGGAAGATAGTTATTCTATGCATACTGCCATGATACTATAAGATACGGATGGGAATCAATTTGATTTCATTACTTTGCATTTTCTGCGGAGGAGACCTATCATTGGTTCTATCACGAATATTACACGGAGGACAGTATGGATAAGCTTACTCCGGGAGACACAGCTCCCGATTTTTCACTTTCGGATCAAGAGGGTAACCGTATCAGACTCTCGGATTACCGCGGGCAGAAGGTCCTTCTCTATTTTTACCCTAAGGCCGATACCCCGGGCTGCACCAAACAGGCCTGCAGCATAAGAGACTCCTGGGCGGATCTCAAAGAGAAGGGGGTTGTCCCGATTGGTATTAGTGGAGATAAACCGGATGCACAGCAGAAATTCGATGCCAAGTACAGCCTGGGCTTTACCCTCCTGTCGGATGCCGACCACGAGGTGTCCGAAGCCTACAGAGTTAGAGGAGAGAAGAAGATGTTCGGAAAAACCGTAATGGGCACTATTCGCTCCTCCTTCCTGATCGACGAAGAGGGCCGCATAGTACAGGCCTGGTACAAGGTAAAGCCGGAGGAAACAGTACCCAAGGCGGTGTCTGCTCTGTAAGCGAAAGTTAGTAGCTGCATTCGGCAGGCAGCGGTGATGGCATGGGCGTTCAAAGTTTTGATTACCCAGGGCCAAGGTTCAAGAGTTGCAAAAACCCGGGCTAAAGGCCCGGGGTGGTTGCTTCTGCAAAAATATATTATGTGGCTGGTGGAAAATATAATTCAAGCAAGTCTCCATTCAGATCAACTGGTTGATATGTCTGCCAGTTAGCTCCATTAATATCCTTGAAACGTATTATCCGGTTGGGACTTCCATAAGCATTATCATCAGCATCATCAGTTAGATAAATATTATCCGCGGTTGTGGCTATAAAACGGGTAGGCCCGTAAAACTCCCCTGGTTGATCCGCAGTTTCTGAAGATAAATCGACCACTCTTCCAAAAGAACCTACGTACTGGAGATCTCGGGTGAATTTCATTATTACATTACCTGAAGAGCCATTGGGATTCGTAAGGTAGAGATGATTATTTTTTACAAGTAAGTCCATATAGCCCAAATTGTAAATGGTAGGCAGATTGCTCTGGCTCGTATAAGTGGCAATTACCCGCTCTCCGGTGGGGCGCTGCGGGTCATATTTAAATATCGTTGTTTCTCCAACCTGGTTTGCACCGGCTAAATAGAGTACGCCGTCTTTATCAACGGCAAGTCCGAAGCCAGCGATACCTAATTCTACACTTATTTTACTTTCCAATCCAAGATCAAAGGTTTGTTGAATGTTTATGTCGGCTACTTCCGGCATTACATGTATGAGTCCTATGGTTTTGTTGTCAATTATATAATAGAGATCACTGTTCAGATGATCAAAAGCCAGCGCAGTAATATTAAGCGCAGTAATATCCGAACCATTGAGATTATTGTCCCAATCTCCTACAAAATCAATTCTCACTAGAGAATTACTTGATTGAGCTATCCATATCTTCCCCTGGTTATCGATTTCTATATCATACGGTGTGGCTAATCCCAAATCAGAGGTTGCCTTGAAACTGGGTGAGACAGGATTCGTTTCAGTAATTCCCATATCATCTATTTGCACAAGGCGACTATTTTGGAAATCCGGAACCAGTATCTTCGTATCCTTCGGGCCCATGGTGAAGGCAAGTTCTGTTTCTTTGCCTTCTACCAGATCTGCATAGCGGGTCATTCCCCAGCTGTATACATGGCTGGTAGCTGAGTCCTGGTTGGTCGCTTCCATCTCAAACTTCACATCCTCTCCGGGGGGAAGCAAAAACTCTACACGGCTGTCCGAGGGAGTAACGGTTACGCTTTGCTGATAATCCTGACCGGTTATGCGTATACTCACTTCAGTTACATCGCTCTGCAGGCCCATTACGCTCAATTTTGGGTTAACTGAGCCATCGGCCATCTCTGTGGTAAAAGAACAGGCCCCGGCGAGAAGCAGCAGAGAGCCGATTGTACCGAATAACAGGGTTCGGGGCGCCTTTTTTTTGCGTATTTGTTTATTTTGCTGTCTATGCAGTGCTTTTGTTAAATACATAATTTTATTCCTCCTTATTCCCAGTTGATGTTAAGAATTGCTAGTGAATAGTTGCTCAGCAGAGATCTGCTGCTTTTTACACTACCTCCGCCTCCCGATAAGCTGCTTACTACTTCAAACTGGTCGTTCAGTAGGGTCTTCTGTGCATTGGAGGGCGCTGAATAGCCGTCGGTGCTGCTCTCTTTTCCCTCGCTTACCCAGCGACTTTGGCCGACCCGGTTGCGGAATACGACGGTGCCCTCGGTAACCCAAAGGGTGAATCCGTCGAACACAAATCCCGTACCGCGCACAGCCGCCGTTGAAACGGGACTGCGGAGCTTAAAGTTGTTGCGCAGGCCTTTGCTGGAACGCACGTTTGCCTCAACCTTTCCCACCTCGAGAAACAGGTCGGTGTCTACGCTGTCGCTGTTTTCTACAATCTGCTCCAGCTGCATTCGGGTCAGAGCTTTTACTTCCAAGGTGCTATTGCCAAGCTCGAGTATCGCCCTCGAGTTGAATCCGGTGGAAATATAGGTTCCCCGGGATAAGTTCTGTCCAGAGGCGGCCGGCTGCCACTGGTCCCCCGGCTCTTTTATTTCTACTTTGCCTTTGGTGCTTTGGACTACCGCATCAACGGCAAACAGCGGGATGGCTGCGGTGAAGAGCAGCAGAATGTTTAAGAATATTAAGGGTTTGTAAGTTCTCATTGGAATTAACCTCCTACTTTAATAGGTAAATGAAATATTCAGACGGCCGGCCGCCTCTAATTCGGTTCTGCTGTCTGAAAACGGACTGTCGTCGGTGTAGTTGTTCGGCATGAAGACTCCCCCGCTAAGGGTGATACCTAAGTCTGAAAAAGGGCGGTATTTCAACCGCAGGTCTGCTTCGCTTCCTAAATACAGCTGGTCCGAAGTAGTGCTGACTCCCGGTTCCGAGATAGCACCGGTGGTGCTGCGAATAAAGCTCAAGCCACTTAGTTCTATCTGTAGTTCTCCGGCATATACAGAAGAGAGGGGTTTTATCGAGTAAGAAAACTCCCCGACGCTTAGGTTTCCCGGGCTGGGTGAAAAGACAATACCGAATTGTTCCCTATGGGATAGGGGGATAAAGTGGTTTGAATAATCCGAACCGCTGTACCCGCCATAATAGCTGCCCTGTTCCGGGTCGCCGGAAGAGTAGACCCCTGAAAGCTTGAGACGGGAATAGTTGAAATCCTCCATATAATATGTGAGCTCTCCCCCCGCCAGGTACGCCAAGGTGCTATACGCCCCATGGCCGTAGTTAAAATAACCGTATAAACGATGATACAGGTCTCTGGCCATAGAACCCGCAATACCAAGCCCTAAGTATTCGGTAAAAATACGGTCGTTCGGGGACAGTAGATCGCTCTCCTGCTGTAAATCCTGTTGCGCAATGATGCTTACACTTACATCCTGTTCCAACAGCAGCTGCGGGAGAGCAAGCGCAAGTCGCTCAATGGTTTTTGGGGGAGCCGTTGCATATCCGTTGGAGGGGGCCGATAGATGGACGCCAATATCGCTCTGGGTAAGCAGTATCCGAGAGTTGGGAACAAAAGTGAGGCCGGTATAGCCGGCACCTGCGGAGAAGGTCCCCCACGGGAGTTCGACCTCAATTTCCGATCCATCCAAATTGTGATCAAGCACATACCCCGTAAAGTCTGCAAAATTAAATCTTCCAAGGCGATAACTTATTCGTGAAGTGAGAGTCTCTGTTTCAACCGGATGGGTTCCTGTAAATACAAACTGACTAAGGTCGGCAAAAAAGGACCGGTCAAGGTTGAATTGGTACTTGGCCTCGGTTCTCAGAGAGGCGTTTTCGGAAAATCGGGTGTTGAGCCAGATACCGGCCTCAAGGTCTTGTTGATAATCGGCTTCGCCGTCCCACCGCAGTTCGCTGGAGCTGTCTGCAAAACCACCCCAATCAAAGATTGTCTGGGCTGTAATAGGTTGAGGGCTCATACCGATGAACATAAGAAAAACTGCAATTATAAATAAGCCGGGATGTTGGTTCGTTTTAATAGCTCTGCTCATGCCGATTCCTCCTTCCATTCAAGGACTTGTCTGAGAATGAAAAGTACTTCGGAACCCGATAAGCTTCGTCCGGGTAGGGCGCTTCCACGGACGAAACCGCGATAGTGTGCTTCCCGGGCTGCATAGCGGGGGCCTGGAAATATGCTGTACATAATTCCTCCCGGTATTTCAAAGGCGTGCATGAGTAATTGAGAGTATTCACCCAGGGTAATAGGCGTATCAGCTGAAATCTGCGGTAAGTTCCACCCTTGGGAATCGAAGCGTTCGGCCGCTATCTGAGGGGAAATATCTTCGGGAATCTCCCCTGTGGCGGTCTGCACCAAATAAAGTGCCTCTGCAAAAGAAGTTTCTTTCTTTTCAAGCAGTTGATCGATAATCTGGTTCGATTGTGCTGGCATGAGGCTGAGAGAGAGTCCCAGTAAAAAGAGTATACTTAAAATGATGGTACTATTTTTTTGGGTCATGTAATCCTCCTTCCTATACATTATTAAAATTGTAATGTATAGGAAGGCAGATAACAACATTACTGGCCGAATTTTTCTAAAAATTCGGCCGAGGCCCGAAATAAATCGGAAATTCTGCTTCTGGTAGAATTATGTGTGGATATGCATTAATATAAGCCTATAAAATAAGCCCGGAGGGGACATAGCAATGACAAGTTCGATAAACAACCTGATTCGTTTTATTTACGGAGACCAGCAGGGGGCCGATCTGGAGAAGAAAATCCATGCCCTGCTGATGAAAGCCGAGCATGATATTCAAGCACCCACCCATCGCGGAAAGGGGGAGCTGCCCCTAGATAATACGGATGCCCTACTGATCACCTACGGCGACACGCTACTACAGGAAGGAAAGCAGCCGCTTTCCAATTTACGGGACTTCGCGGATGCAAAGCTGCGGGATATTTTCAGCGGTATCCATATCCTGCCCTTCTTTCCCTACTCATCCGACGACGGGTTTTCCATTATCGATTACTATTCGGTCAATCCGCAGCTGGGTAGTTGGCAGGAAATTAGAGAGATAGGCAGCGTCTTCAAGCTGATGTCAGATTTAGTGCTGAACCACTGCTCAGCACAAAATGAATGGTTCCAAAAGTTTCTGCACGATGATCCGCATTATAAAGAGTATTTTATCACTCAGGATAAAAACACCGATCTCTCGATGATAGTCCGTCCCCGTACCCATCCCCTGTTAACTCCCTTTGAAACCGACCATGGTACCGAATATGTATGGACCACCTTTAGTGCCGATCAGGTCGACCTCAACTTTGCGAACCCCGAAGTGCTTTTAGAGATGGTTAAGGTGATGCTGTTCCACATTAAAAACGGTATTCAAATTATCCGTCTGGATGCAATTGCCTATCTCTGGAAAGAGCTGGGACATCCGAGTATCCACCATGAAAAAACTCATGCCGTGGTAAAGCTGTTCCGGGCAATTCTCAATGTGGCCGCCCCCTGGGTGGTAGTAATTACCGAAACCAATGTACCCCATGCGGAGAATATCAGCTACTTTGGAAACGCTGATGATGAAGCGCATATGGTGTATCAGTTTAGTCTGCCGCCCTTGGTGCTGGATGCCTTCAGACGTGAAGATACCCGCCATCTTCAGCAGTGGGCCTCGGAACTGCAGGATACCCTCGGCACGACTACCTTTTTTAATTTCCTATCCTCCCACGACGGAATTGGACTTCTGCCTGCCAAGGGAATTCTCTCGGAAGAAGAAATAGAGGGACTGGTAGAAAATACCCGTGCGCGGGGCGGGTTTATCAATTATAAATCTACACCGGAGGGGGAAGTTCCCTACGAGATGAATATCACCTACCTCGATGCCCTTGCCGGACCGGATTTACCGGTCAGCGTGCGGGCGCGAAAATTCCTTGCCGGGCAGGCAGTTATGCTTACCCTACGAGGAGTGCCGGGTATTTATATTCACAGTCTGCTGGGGTCAGAGAATTATAGAGAAGGGGTGGAGCAGACCGGAGAGAATCGAACTATTAACCGGGAAAAGCTCTCCTATTCCGAGGTAATGATAGAGCTTAATAGCCCGGGAACCCTGCGAAACCGGATATTTAGCGGTTTTCAGGATATGCTGAAGGCACGCCGCCGGGAGCAGGCCTTTCACCCCGCCGGCCGGATGGAGATTCTGCCGACCCAGAAGGATGTAGTGTGTATCCTGCGCATCTCTCCCGATAATACAGAATACGTTTTGGCCTTTATTAGTGTGAACCCCGGGCTTACCACCGTTGAAATACCGATCAGACTGCTGCCCAAGCCCTTAAAGACCAATTATACCGAGCTTATCCGGGGAAATGCCTTTACTGCCGCACTCACCCGGAATTCCCTCCAGTTTCAGTTGACCGGGTTTGGGGTCTATTGGTTAAAATAGCCTACCTGTCACGAAACTGCTTACTGCCCCAGATTGAGGTGGTGAGATGGCGGAGTTTTGTTTCGAGTACGCTGTAGGAGTAATACCGTAGTCCTAAATTGTAATTTGTCTCGGCCATCTGGGCCCGTTTTTCAGGATCCTTCAATACCTTCCGCGTGTATTCGACAGTGCTGTTGCTGATAAAGTTGTCCATCTCGATCACATCAAAGCCCTTCGGTTTGATGTCGTGGGAGTAAATGGAGTAGTTGTTCACCAAAATCGGTTTGCGATGATAAATACCTTCCAGGAAAGCGTTTCCAAAGCCCTCAACAATTGAGGGGTAGGTAATTAGGTCGGCATGGGGATAGATGTCGCCGAGGGTATATACCTTGCGCCCGTCAGGGGTCTGTCCCCGGTGATCGGCAATAATATCATCAACAAAAAGTGCGTGAATGCCCAGCAACTCGGCGTATTCCTTTACGCGGGTCTGATATTCATACCCCTCATCACCGGAGGCGTGGCTGATAACCAGGGTTGCCTTCATTTTTAGGCGGGCTACCAGTTCAATCGCATGTTCAATTCCCTTGCGCTGAACAACCCGGGTGGGCTGGAGGATAAGCAGCTCGTCCTCGGCAATTCCCAAAGCCTTCCGTACGTCGTTATTGTAGGGATCCTTGCCGTCGGGCGGGTTTTCAAAGTCCATCACATTTGGAATCAGGGTGGATGCAATGCCGGTTCGCAGGGCAAGCTGATTCTGGGCAGAGCTGTTAATCACCACATGCTGAATCGACTTGAGGTGCGGAGGGTAGGCGGCATTGAAGTAATCCCACACACAGTTTGTAAGAAACCGTTTTCGTTCCCAGAAGAAATCGTGGTGATGGGCAATAACCGGCATTCCGGTTTCTGCAATTACTTCGGTAAGGGCTAAGCCCAGGGGCAGGTTGAGGGGGATGGTAAGGGTGTTTTGTGGAATAAGCAGATCGATATCAAAGTGCTCAATAAAATCATAGACTTTCTTTTTTAGAATTTCCCGGTACTGATGCAGGCCGTCGGTCAGTTCCCGTGGCCGGTCTTGTAGATCAAAACTCATGTTGTACAGTTTAACAATTTCCGGGTGTTTAAAATGAGCCTCATCAACAATCAGGGACTCTTCTGGGGGGGTGTCGAGTTCTCCGGCCATATAATAGCAGTTGTAGTTATGGCGTTCAAATATTTCGGCCCATTTCTTAGTTTCCAGCGAGACCCCATCTGTTCCCGATATTCGAAAGGAGATAAAACCAACATTTTTCCCCGCTTTCTTTAACTTACTCACTTATTCACCTCGTTTCATTTGTGTCTTCAACTTTGATCATGCTTTTCATTATAGATTGCAATTACCAGGGGTCAAGAACTCTCTGGAAGAAATTAATTATATCTACTAAACTCCTGGTATATGAAAGATCAACAGCTAATGTGGAATGAATCAAGTCGTGAGACTCTGCTCGAAAGCCCTATTTTCAGCGTTCGTTCGATTCACAGACACTCCTCGGATGGGCGGGAGGGAGATTTTATCTGCCTGGATGCTCCCGACTGGGTGACTGTAGTGCCCCTTTTATCCGGCGACCAGGGATGCGACCAGGGGCCGCAGTTTATAATGGTTGAGCAGTTTCGGCATGGAAGCGGAAAAGTGACCTTTGAATTTCCGGCAGGAACTATTGACCCCGGAGAGGATCCCCAGCGGGCTGCCGAACGGGAACTGCTGGAGGAGACGGGATATACGGCGGGATCACTCATTCCCCTGGGCAATGTTTCACCTAATCCGGCCTTTATGAATAACCGGGTGCATGTGTTTTTAGCTAATGACTTAATATGGCATAAAGAGCAGGAATTGGATGAAAACGAACAAATTCACACGCATCTTGAACCGGTTGATAGGGTGAGGCAGCAGATGGGAACCGGAGCCTACGATAACGGTGTCATGGTGATTGCACTGCAGTTTTTTTCGCGATATAAGGAAAAATTAGGCGCCGACCGGATTCGAACCGGTGAATAAAGGTTTTGCAGACCTCCCCCTTACCACTTGGGTACGGCGCCGTGTTACGCTGTTAACATACCAAAATTGGGAACCATTGTCCAGTACTAGGGTTTAAAACAATGAATGAGTTGAAACGGCCGAAGATCTTATGCATACAGCCTCCCGTGTATGATTTTGCACTGTACGACCTCTTTTTTAAGCCCTATGGACTGCTGAGAATAGCCGGCCGGCTGAAGCAGCAGGGATTCGAAATTGAGTTTCTCAACGCCCTAGATTATCAAGAGCCGAATACCCTGGCCGTCAAGGGCTTGCCCCGTCGAAGGGCGAACGGTACGGGCAAGTTCCATCGTCAACGTGCACAACTGCCGCCGGGAATTCAAGCTATCCCCCGTCACTACAGCCGATACGGGATTCTGCCGGAGGTCTTCGCACAGCAGGTGGCTAAAGCACAACCTGATATGGTCTTGATTACCTCGCAAATGACCTATTGGTATCAAGGACTGGCAGAGGCGGTTCGGGTAGTGCGAAAGGCTCATCCCGCTGTTCCGGTGGTGGTAGGCGGAATATATGCTACGCTTATGCCGCAGCACTGCCGTAATGTGACAGGAGCCGATGAGGTAGTCATCGGTGAGGGGCTCTCCCAGCTCCCGGAACTGTTTGAAAAGTATAAATTGACTGCAGCAAAGGAACCGGATTCGAACATCAGTGCGGTGCCGACTCTGTGTGGCGGCAGTGAGACTTGGGGAGATGCCGGGGTTGTCAGGTTGAATGTCGGCTGTCCGTATCGCTGTAGCTATTGCGCTTCAGCCATAATTGAACCACGGTTTCTGCGCGGTGAGTATCAACAAGTGTGGGAACAGATTCTTTACATGCACCGGAAATTCGGTACAGTACACTTTGCCTTTTATGATGATGCCTTGCTGCTGCACAAGGAAGAACTGCTGCTGCCACTGCTGGAACTGGTAATCCGCTCTAAGCTTTCACTTCGCTTCTACACCCCTAATGCGGTACATATGCACTTTATCGATCTGGAGACGGCAAAACTGATGAGAGCCGCCGGTTTTCAGGAGGTTCGAATAGGCTATGAATCGGCGGATGAACAGTTTCACCGCCGGCAGGATGGAAAATATACCCCCGATGAAGTACCCCGTGCATTAAAAGCCCTCAAAGCAGCCGGGTTTCCAGCGGAATCGATCATTTTGTATGTCCTGGCGGGGCTTCCACGACAAAGAGCCTCCGAGGTAGAGGCAAGCCTGCGGGAGGTAGAGCCTTTCGATGTACGCGTTTCATTAGCCGAATATTCTCCGGTGCCTCAGACTGCCCTGTGGCAGGAGAGTGTTGCCGCTGCCCGCTTCCCGATAGCGGAAGAGCCCCTGTACCATAACAACTCCTTCTTTCCGATGGAATGGGAAGGCTTTACCCGCGGGCAGTTGGAAGCCTTGAAGCGCAAGACATTGAATTACTGACGCTATGCGCTATAGTGTTTTTATGTTATTATCAAACTATAGATTGCTGAAATAGAGGGTTCTCCGTGTATATACCAACCGATAGAGTTCTTACGCGAAATACGGTTTTTTGTCTACTTATGTTCATACTTGTATCTCCCTTATGGGGGCAGAATAATGAGCAAAGGTACAGCCACCTGCAGCCTGACACTCAGATTAGCGGGTCGGTTCCCCTTTCTAAAGAGGGTGGAGGCTACAAAACATTTACCTTTGAAGTCAAACCGAATACCTTTGCCGTTCGGCTGTCCCTGTCCGATGTTCCTGCCGATCTGGACCTGTACATAAAGCATAATGAAGAGATTCAAAGTTATGAGTTTGTTGATGCATATAGTGACTCTCAAGATTATAACGAGGTGCTCTTTCTATCTAGCCTTTCCGATCCTCCTTTAAAGGAGGGGCTCTACTACTTGGATGTTATGTATCCGCGAGAATCCTTGCCTTTTCATAAGTGGAACCGTTTACAGGAAATTCCGTTCAAGCTTGAGCTTACAACCATTTCAGTAGGCCGGCATACCCGCCTGAAGCCGGACACAGCCGTTGAAGGGACACTACTGCCAAAAGATGGGATGGCAAAGACCTATTCGATTGAAATTCCCGAAGAATTGACTAAGCTTCGGATTGACTTATTTGATACGAAAGCTGACCTTGATCTGCTGGTTGGCTACGAACAACCGGTCTTAACCCGTGAAAATGCCGATTATCTGCAAGAGGGTTTGATTGGTCGTGAGAGTATTGTATTGGATGGTTCCGAGGATGAGCCGGAACTGCCTTCTGGAACCTACTATATTACGGTGTTTGATGCGGTTTCGGATGCCCGGGCCGAGGAGTTTAGCCTGCAAGTGAGTTTTCAAAGTGAACCGCCGGAACGGCTGCTTGCAATCCCCCGCTTTCCCCGCAGCGACGATGAGCTTTTTCAAGCTTTGCTTTCAACGGTTGAAGTTATAGGAGAAGCCGGTCGGGGATCAGGTTGTCTGGTGTCAAAGGGCGGTTTGTTGTTGACAAATTGGCATGTGCTGCGAGGTTTAGATGGCGCTCCATCGGAAGACATCTATATTGCCGCCTCTTTCTCCCAGAAGACCCCCCCACAGGAACTGTTTAAGGCGGAGCTCATTGACTACGACGAGAAAACTGATCTTGCGCTGCTGCAGATTAAATCGGGCCGGTATGATCAACCCCTACCCCGTGATTATGAGTTTCCCTTCTATACCCTTGCTGATACCGGGCTGCTGCAGTTAGGTCAGCCATTGTCTTTCATCGGCTATCCAAGCGACGGCGGCAGTGGTTCCAGAGTCACTGTTTCCTTAACACGCGGTATTATCAGCGGCTTTGACCAGGGTGCTGAGGATTTTTTAATTAAAACCGATGCGGTACTGACTTTTGGAAATTCCGGGGGAGCGGCAATCAACGCCTATTACGAGTTAGTTGGTCTGCCTACTTTTACTATGGGCGAAAAAAACTCGCCCATGGGTTTTATTCGACCCGTGAGCGAGATTCCAAGCGAATGGATTGAACAAATTACTCGTCGTAGAAACTTCTGATCTGATCTTTTACCTCGTTCAGTGCATTCTGATACTGCTGTTCAAGCTGCTGCATATGGCGCTGAAGCAGTTGAGTATATTCAGGGTCCTGTTCAGGTTTTAACTCTATTTCATATCCGTATTGGCGGGTAAGGTTTTGTTGTTTCTGCCGCAGTTGTGGTTCATACTGCTGCTTAACCTGTTCAGTCAATTGTTCACGATGCTGTAGATACTGAGTAAAAAATTGTGAAACCTGCTGCAAAACCGACGAGAGCTGACTATCCTTTCCGATTAACGCTTTTAATCCCTTCTCTACATAGTTGAGACGTTCCTGGAAGTTCTCATCCCTTGGCAAGCTAATGTGGGAGAGGAGTATTTCGACTGCGGAGCTTTCAACCGTATTCCGCTCGTCTCCCTTGTACTCCTTAATTGCTTTTTGCAGGTTCTTAGGTTCCGGTGTATCTGAATTCATATAGTCTGAAGCGATTTTCTGACCGATCTTTTTCAATTCATTTTTCCGAACGGCAGTTTTATCGCTTTTAATATCGGCAGTCCGCTCCATAGCAAGTTCCCAGGTTGATTTTATTTCACCCATAGTATTTCCTCCTTCGTAGTTCCCTCAATTTGAATATAACGCTATCTGACGGTAGAGTTCAATAACTGTAGTATACTTTACCCCGTATAAGAAATCTTCTATACTACAGTTGTAGATTGTTGCATTTTTAGGGGAGGAACGCACTAGATGACCGAACAAGTACAAATTACTATTGATGGAAAGGAAATTGAGGCTGCAAAGGGAGCCAACCTGCTGGTTACAGCCCGTGAAAACGGTTTTGATATACCTAGCCTCTGCTTTCTGGAAAAACTTACTCCAACTGCGGCCTGTCGCATGTGTATTGTAAAAATAGAGGGAAGACGTGGTTTGGTAACCGCATGTTCCACCCCGGTAGAGGAAGGTCTGCAGGTTACGGCCTTCGATGATGAAATTGAAGAGTACCGACGTACCACCTTGGAGCTGCACTTAGCAGAGCACGATTATGAGTGTCCGGTCTGCGATGCCAATGGCGAGTGTGAGCTGCAGGACGTTGCATACCGTTACGATATGGGAGTAGAGAAAAACAGAACTATACCCAGTCTACCCATGGGTGGCCAGGAGGGAAGTATTCGACTTCCCCATGATAAAACCTCTCCGGTACTCGAATATGAAGCAGCGAAGTGTATTCGCTGCGGGCGCTGTATCCAGGCCTGTGATGAGATTCAAGAAAAAGGGGTTCTGGGCTTTGTGCACCGTGGTTATCATACCTTTGTATCTGCTGAGTTCGGGGCATGGAAGAATTCAACCTGTGACGGGTGTGGAGAGTGTGTGCAAGCCTGCCCTACCGCGGCGCTTACGGAGAAACCGATTGTGGAACGTTTTCGCCCCTTTGATGTGGAGCGCAAGGTTACTACCACCTGTGTGTATTGCGGGGTAGGCTGTCAGCTCGATATGTGGGTGAAAAACGACCGGGTAGTCCGGGTGAGGGGTGCAGAGTCACGACCGAACAATGGACGATTGTGTGTCAAAGGCCGCTTCGGCTACGAGTTTATTCATAATCCTGAACGTTTGAAACGACCGCTGGTAAAGCGAAATGGCAAGTTTTTCGAAACCGACTGGGACGAGGCCTTAGATCTGGTTGCATCCCGGTTCAATCAGATACGCAGAGATTATGGGTCGGATGCCCTGGCCGGACTCTCTTCTGCCAAATGTACCAACGAAGAAAATTATATTTTCCAGAAATTTGTGCGTGCGGTATTCGGTACGAATAATGTAGACCATTGTGCCAGACTCTGCCATGCACCGACGGTAGCCGGCTTGGGTATGGCCTTCGGATCAGGAGCGATGACCAACTCGATTCCGGAGTTAGCGGATGCAGATTGTATCCTGGTGACGGGAGCGAATGTAACCGAGACCCACCCTGTTACCGCTACTTACATCAAAAATGCGGTGCGAAAAGGGGCGAAGCTAATTGTGGTAGATCCGCGTAAAATTGATTTGGTGGATCATGCCCATATATGGGTGCGACAGAACTCGGGCAGCGATGTGGCCTGGATCAATGGCATAATGCATGTGATTATAGAGGAAGAACTGCTGGATAAGAAGTTTATTGCCGAGCGAACCGAGAACTTCGAGGAGCTGAAACAGACGCTATCCCAGTATACACCGGAAAAGGTAGAAGAGATTTCAGGTGTTCCGGCCGATAAAATCCGGGAAATTGCCCGTATATACGCCAATTCCCCGGCCTCTTCCATTGTGTATGCGATGGGAATTACCCAGCATACGACCGGAACCGACAACGTCCTTTCTCTGGCTAACCTGGCGATGGTTGCAGGACAGATTGGCCGTGAGTCAACCGGGGTAAATCCGCTTCGCGGGCAGAACAATGTGCAGGGAGCCGGGGATATGGCTGCCTTACCCAATATATTTCCCGGTTACCAAAAAGTGACCGATGCGGAGAGCCGGAAAAAGTTTGCCCGGGAGTGGAAAGTAGACTCTCTGCCGGCAGAGCCCGGACTTACGGTTACCGAAATAATGAACGCCGCCCTGGATAAACAGGTCCGTGGTTTATACATAATGGGTGAAAACCCCATGTTGTCCGACCCGAACCTCCAGCATGTGGATGAGGCCTTGAAGGAAGTTGATTTCCTGGTGGTGCAGGATATTTTCCTAAGTGAAACTGCCCGGATGGCGGATGTAGTGCTGCCGGCAGCCTCCTTTGCAGAAAAAGACGGAACCTTTACCAATAGCGGGCGTAGTGTGTTGCGGGTGAGACAGGCGGTCAGCCCGGCGGGAAATGCAAAACCGGATTGGCAGATAATAACGGAACTTGCCCAGCGGATGGGCTATTCGATGTCCTACTTCTCAGCATCAGAGATAATGGATGAAATCTCGCGGGTGGCCGGTATTTATGGTGGAATTAGTTATAAACGACTTGAGAAAGAAGAGCTGCATTGGCCGTGTCCTACCGCCGATCATCCTGGTACCCTGTATATGCATAAAGATGAGTTCAAACGGGGGAAGGGGAAGTTTCATCCGGTAGATTACCTGCCGCCGGCCGAGCGCCCCGACCATAACTTTCCGCTGGTACTATCCACTGGTCGTATGCTGTACCATTACCATACTGCAACCATGACCCGCCGCTCTCAGCCCCTCAATACATTTGCTAAGGATGCATATGTAGAGATCAATGCCGAGGATCTGGATCAGATAGGGGCTTGTGACGGATGCAGAGTAAGAGTAATTACCCGCCGTGGAGATATTGAAATCTTTGCGCGGAAAAGTGACCGGGTGGCTGCCGGGACGGTGTTTATCCCGTTTCATTTTCATGAATCCCCGGCGAATCGTCTAACTAATGACGTACTGGACCCGGTAGCAAAAATACCGGAACTGAAGGTAGCTGCCTGTCGGATTGAAAAGATGGAGTAACAAGTGAAGCCACAAGAGGAACATATTACCGCCGGAATACTTGCCGGAGGTCGGAGCAGGCGGCTAGGCCGGGACAAGGCCTTTCTGAACTGGCAGGGGCGCTCTCTGATAGAGTGGTCGGTTATGCGGGCGAAGGGAATTACTTCAAATGTATATTTGCTGGCAAAGGATAGGGCTGCGTATCAGCACCTCTCATGCCCGGTACTGCCTGATTTTTACAGCACCTCCTCTCCTTTGAGTGGAATATTGACAGTCGGTCCGTTTGTGAAGCAGTGGCTGCTGCTGCTGGCCTGCGATATTGTGCTGTTCTCCGACCGCCTGCTTCCCTTTTTATGGGAGCAGCGCACACCGGGCAAGGCGGTTGTAGTTCGGTCGAAGGAAGGCCTGCAGCCATTGCTCGGGCTATATCCTGTGGAGCTTATGGGGTACTGGGAACAGGCCTATCAAAACGGAAACTATAAGCTGCAGCCGACACTACAGCTTATGCCGCGGATTGAGGTTGCCGAATACGAACTTCCCCGTCCCCAACAAGGGGAGGAACCCTTTCTGAATATCAACCGTGCGGCGGATGTAGAGCAGCTGCAGAGGCTTAGAACCGATATGCGGGTGCAGTGAACGAGAAAGCACAATAGATGAAAGATGAAGGGAGCGTGAATATGAGCGAGCTGTTGTATTATGAATCACCATATGAGACGAGTTTCACCGCGACTGTAACTGCAGTTGAACCGCAGAAAAAAGGGTGGGCGGTTCAGCTTAACCGCACCCTGTTTTACCCTGAGGGGGGTGGACAGCCCTCGGATATCGGCTGGATCGATAACATTTCGGTTATTCGGGTAGAGAAGCGCGATGGCGAGGTATGGCATTACCTGGAGCAGAAACCCGAACATTCCGAAGTCCGGGGCTTGATAAAATGGAGCCATCGCTTTGATTACATGCAGCAGCACACCGGTCAGCATATCCTCTCGGGAGTCATGTACCGGCGTTTCGGCTATAACACGGTGGCCATTCATCAGGGTGAAGACTTTACTACTATCGAGATCGATATCGAAGAGATATCTAAAGAGGATATAGAAGAGATCGAAGCTGCCGCAATGGATCTGATTGATCGTAATTTACCGATGCGTACCCGTTGGGTAAAGGATTCGGATTTAGAAGAATATGATTTGCGGCGTCAACCGAAGGTAAGCGGAGATATACGTCTGGTGCAGCTTGGTACCTACGATGCGGTGGCCTGCGGAGGAATCCATACAGCCACTACGGGCGAGGTAAAACTGCTCAAACACATATCCACCGAAAAAATTCGCGGCAGAGTACGGCTTTACTGGAAAATAGGCGAACGGGCTATGCTCGATTATGATTACAAAAATCAAACTGTCCTGACCCTGGTTGACTGGTTCTCTGCCCAGCCTCGGGAGCTGCTTCCGCGGGTGGAGGCTTCCCTTCAGGAGCTGAATGAGCAAAGGAAGCGGGCCAATGCATTGGAGAGCCGGGTTGCTCGGTTGACAGCTCAGCAGCTATTGAGGGAAGCCCGAGGCGAGTCGCAGGTCATTACGGCTGAATTTGAGAACGAAGGGAAGGAATTTCTGAAAAAGCTGGTCCAGGAGCTGCCGGCTGATCTTCCCTGGGCTGCCTGTGTGATAAATCATCAAGACGAGGGCTTTCAATGGCTGGTCGCGGTATCCGAACAGCTCGAATTCGATTTTAACAGCCGGAAAAAAGAATTATTGGCCCTTATCGATGGAAAAGGAGGCGGCAGGCCGCCTGTATGGCAGGGGGTCGGTAGTTGCAAAGAGGGGATACCCGAGCTGTTTGAACGCTTTACCGCTCAATGGCGGTGATAAGCAGTGCCTACCGGCTCCTGGCCGGCATACTGCAAGTAGGCCTCCTGGTCAATCGGATAATCCCAACAGCCCTGGCGGTGAAGTGAGTAGCCTCCGAAACCGGTTTTGAATCGATACAGGCCAAACATTGGGTGGGCGGGTCGTTCCGCCGGTGGAATACCAAACAGATCATAGTACCCACATTTTTTCTGCTGTGCCAGCCGTATAGCCTCCCACTGGAGACGGTAGGTAGGCATGAGGTTGCGCTGTTCGGTTCGGGATGCACCATACAGATAAGTGGCGGTGCTTCCGTGCAGGGCCAATATCATTCCGGCCAGGGGAATGTGGTCTTTTTCTGCCATAAGCAGGTGTATTTCGGTATTGGGAAGATCCTGGGTCTGTTCGACCTCCAGCAGTTTTTCAAAATTTTGATAAGCGTGCAGGGAGATACCGTTGCGCTGTGCAGTTTCGGTATACATCCGGTACCATTCATCTAAACGGTTAAAATGAGCATCAGTAACCTTAACCCCCCTTCGCTCGGACAGGCGGATGTTATACCTGGTTTTCGAGCGCATCTCCCTCAGCAGCTGGTCCTTGTCTTTAGAGATATCTAAAATGCGTGTATCCGGGGGTTGAACATCGGTGGGAGCTTTACGAAGGTTTTTCTGCCGGGTGCCGAAGTTCATACGCAGTTCGCGAATACGTTCTGAGGGTGAGGGTTCGTCCTGATAAGGTGATTTCCATGGCAGATCGTACCTGATAAACAGACAGCCCGCGGGAAGGAAGCGGCGGAGCTGCTGTGAGAGTTCTTCTAGAAATAGGCCGCGAGACTCCTCCGCTACTGAGAAGGTCGGCGCCCAGGGCACATAAGCGTAATAATAGGCAGATGAGGGTTGCTGGATGAACAATAGGAGGGAATCGTGATATCCCTGCCAGTGTATCTGAAAGGCAACCGGCTTCCATCCCATTTTGTGTTTTACTATAGCCCAAAAGCGTGATTGCATAAGATTGCGGCGGTTGTGCATATTTTCTATTGAAATATGCTGAAGACGGAGCATCCTATCGCGACTCCTCCGGCAGGGATGTCTTGGACCGGTCATGGTTAAGTAAAATCCACTCAAGAAACTGGTAATTTACTTCCCAGGCATGAGGTCCGTATCCTCCGGCCATTAAATATGCAATTGGGATTGATCTGTCGGCTAAAAAGCGGTAGATGACTTCATCCCGTTCTTTCAGCTGCGCTAAGCTAAGCTGCAGTTCCGCGGTAGAGTCGAGGCCATCAAGCTCGTAAGGATCTGCTCCAAAAACCACCACAGCCAAATCGGGGTTGGGAAGTGCCTGTTCCAGTGTGACCAGTCCCGAGTGCAGTGCCGATGCATACTCCGGTTCCTGCCCCGATTTAATGGGGATATCTACGGTACTGGGAGTGAACGAGGGGTGTTCGCGTCCTTCGTTATCAAAGCGGGGCAGGTCCATTGGCCAGCCCTCGGCCATGTGAATGCTCAAAGTGGCGATTGATTCATCCTTTGCGGTGAGGGCGGCCGTACCATCACCCTTATGAGCATCGCCGTCAATGACCCATGCGGTTTTAATATCTCCCTGGGCCTGGAGTTTCCGAATTGCTATCACGATATCGTTAATTATGCAGAATCCATGTCCGAAATCGGCGTGGGCGTGATGAAACCCTCCGCCGAAGTAGAAGCAGGATTCTTGCTGCAGGGCAGTGCGCATGCATTGCGCACTACCGGCGGTACGAGTGCACATTACCTGAAAGATATCAGTAAGGGGGCTTTTGGCCAAAGCCGGGTCGAACCGGTGGTAGTTGCCATGCTCGTCTATAAGCTCATAGGCTTGCTGCAGTAAGCTTTCGAGCTCTTCCGAGTAGAGCTTTTGCACATAGGAGCTGGAATGCACCCGTGCAATATCTTCGCGAACTATCTGCTCGGTTTGGATAGTTGTAAGGAGTTCGGGCATATGCGGTCCTAGTATTTTATGCTGCTGCAGAGCTTCGATAGTGGTGGTGGCCCGATTATCAAGTACCGGAATCTGCATGCCGAAATGCTGCAGCCCCGGCAGGTTGGGGTAAAAAAGTAGTTGCATGGTTTCTATTGTAGAAACTTTTTAGCAATCACTCAAGGTGCTTTTCTACTTGCCCAAGGTGAAAATATAGATTATTATATATATTATAAATGATACTAAATTGACTAACGCATTGGGGGATTAAATGGGGTTTTTATATGTAATTGGAGTATTGATTATTCTGTTTTTTGGATTTCAATATTTTATGGTATTGAAAATGAAGTTGAAAAAGGGAAAAGATGCTCCTGAGCTTGCGGGAAAGCATGGCAAGGCCGTCAGCTCAGGAAAGAAAGCTATGTTCTATTTTTATAGTCAAAGCTGCGGGGCGTGCAAGGCTATGACTCCGATCATTGAAGGATACACCCGAAAAAATCAAAATTACTTCAAGGTTGATATCCAGAATGATATGGACACCGCCCGTAAATTCGGAGTTATGGGAACCCCTTCGATGGTGATTATTGAAGGCGGGAAGATTCGTGAGTTCCTGGTAGGACCGGTTTCTGAGGAGAGACTGCAAGCTCTGCTCTAAATCTTGAAATATAGGCTCTGATTCTTGAATTATAGAGGGTTAAGATGGGTTTTGCTTATCTTCTTCGGTTTCAGAATCGCTGTCGTCCGAACTTCTCTCGTGTGAGCTTCCCTGCTTTAGGCGGGCAATGATTTCGGGAAATTCGTACAGCAGCATACCGTTTTCATCCACCTCCATCCGTACCCTCTGATTATCTACCATGGATTGAATCAGTTCTTCCGCTTCCTTTACTTCCATACCGGTTTCAATCACGATATCCGAGACTGTAATTCGCCCCTCCAACTTATACGCAAGCTTATATAAGGTTACTTGATTCGATTCTTCGCCGGGTCCACTGTCGCTGTAACCAGGTTCAAAGCTCCTGTAGTATTCATCGAGATACCAGCGGGAATGGTGGCGTTTGGGCGGGGCAATAATATGCCTTACTACCATATAGATAATAAACACGGGAAACACAAAAAAGAAGGGTCCCCAGAAAAAAAACATCACTCGCTCCTGCTCCTTTCTATGGTACAATATACAACCAAAACTGATATTTGACTACTTAAGAGGGGTACACAATGGAGATTGTCGATAAACTGTCTGCAGCGATTCCACTGCTGTTCAGGGTATGGTATTTGCTTTAACGTTGGTGTTTTTGCTGGTGGCGGTGAGTATCGGCTTTGGGCCATTTTAAGGGACCATGTTAGGGAGCGCCAATGTGTAGGTCTCCGTAGAAGTCCTCGACTATGCGTTGGTGCTCAAAGGCAAAGGGGAGGGAATGCATCTCTTCGCGGGTAAACCAACGGAGGTCCTTAACCTCGGCCTCCTGCCGTTTGAGGGAACCTGTGGTATAGGCAACAAAGATAAGGGCTACCGCATGCCATTCCAATTCATCGTAATATTCGGTATAGAAATTGAAAAAACTGTAGTTTATTACCTGTAAGCCGGTTTCTTCATGCACTTCACGAACCATAGCCTTTTCTACCGGTTCGCTGTAATCTATATGACCTCCCGGAATGCACCAGTGCCCGGCAAAGGGCTCATTATTTCGCTGCTCCAGCAGCAGTCTTCCGTTGCTTTCGATTAATGCTCCCACTGTAGCTTTTACACAATAATGCCGGCTCTCACTCATGCAACTGGCCCTCTCTTTTTTGAAAAATTAAGATATTCCTTTTTTTCAACAATCTCTTTTAAGTGTTGGACTGTTTTCCATACTTCAATGTAATTGGTATAAAGCGGTACCGGAGCTAATCTTATTACGTTTGGGTAGCGAAAATCCGGCACAACACCCCGCTGCTTTAAGGCCTCATTAATCCTAAGCGCTTCCGGGTGTTCTACGGCAATGTGACCGCCCCTGCGAACAGCCTCGCGGGGCGTACCTATAGAGTACCCGCTTTCCGGTTCCGGGACAAGAGCATCTATCAGGTACATGAGATATTCAGTGAGCTGCAGAGATTTAGTGCGAAGCTTATCGATTCCCGCCGCCTGATACAATATTAAAGAGCCTTCCAGGGGAGCGGCACTTAATAAATGGGGTGTTCCAATGTGAAACGCCCCTGCATCCGGAGCCGGCTCGAAGCTAAGTTTCATATCGAACTGACGCTCTTTGTTATATCCCCACCAACCGGCCATAGCCGGTTCAGCCGGCAGGTGTTGCTGGTTTACGTATAAGCCTGCGGTGCCGCCGGGGCCGCTATTCATGTATTTGTAATTGCACCAGAAAGCAAAATCAACCCGGTCTTTATCAAAAGAATGGGGCACTGCACCGATGGAGTGGCTGCAGTCAAAGCCGATGACAATACCGTGTTCATGGGCAGCCTTGGTGAGCTGGTGGATATCGAGCAGCTGTCCGCTGCGGTAGAGTACCGACGGAAAGAGTGCCAGGGCAACACTCTCGTCCATGCCGGAGATGATATCTGCTTCGCTGAGAAACCGGCCGTCGGCGCTTTTTACCAAGCGAAGTCGGGCTTCGGGGTCATAACCCAGGGACTTGAGAATCGATTTGACCGCGTAGATATCCGAAGGGAAGTTAAGCTCATCCATTAGAATAAGAGTGCGTGAGTCTTGGGGTGCATAGAGGCTGCGAACCAGAGCATGCAAGTTAACAGTGGTCGAGGCAGTTATGGCAACCTCCGAAGGGCTCGCGCCAACCAGGGGGGCCTCCATAGCGGATAGCTTTTCACAGTAGTTGTACCAGGGAATTTCAGGTTCAAGCCACCCATTAATCCCCAGACGCTTCCATTCGTCGATTACTCGGTGCACACTCTCCTCTGCCTCTCGGGAGAGCAGGCCTAAGGAGTTTCCATCCATATAAATCGTGTTCGGCAGTTTATAAAAGTGATCGCTAAACTGTCTTAGCATATCCTGTTGGTCGAGTTGCTTGGCACAATCACGGCTAATATCGTATTTCATATAGATTTGAGTATAGCACTATCACGGATCCAGTCAATAACTATTCTAATCCCTTTGGCGGGCCAAGTACCTCAGACAGCACGATTGCCCGCTGCAGTTCATTCAATTCTTGGAGTTTAGAAATCGCTGGAGAGCTGGGAAGGGCGGCCCGCTTAGTCCGGGCTGCTGTGGGAGCTATATCTGTTCTTTGCGAGAGAGCCGCGCCGCCGGTATTCTTCATACCCTCGATAGGATTAAACTTTTCACCAAGCTGCTGGGTTGTATGCTGCTCCGTGGCTCTCTTTGGTTTATGGGTTTGTGTATAAGCCTTGTTTTCTTTGGGAGCCCTTCCTTCGCTGAAGGAGACCTCCGGATCGCTCTCTCGATCATGTGCGCGCAGACGTTCGAGCTGTGAGAAAAGTCCCTTCGAGCTCTTTTTGCCGGAAGACGCTTTACCCGTCTTTTCCCCCTCCTTTGGAGAGGAGGGGGCTCTACGGTCTTTTTTAGCCTGGGCAAAGGCCATGGCCATGGGAAAGATTATGAACAACAAAAATACAAGAAAGGTAAACACTGTTGCTATCGCATCGCCGACCTGAGTCATTTTACTGCTCCTTACTGTTCAGGATTGCTGCCGCCTGGTTCTTCACCGCTGATGCTTTCTCTCATGCTGGTATCGGCCTGCACATTTTTCATCCGGTAATAATCCATGATACCTAAGTTGCCCTTGCGGAATGCTTCCGAGATGGCCTTGGGTATTTCGGCCTCCTGTAGTACAACCTTTGCCCGATTCTCCTGTACTTGGGCAACCATCTCTTGCTCGCGGGCCTGTGCTGCAGCCCGTCGCTGCTCTGCAACCGCTTGAAACCGTCGTTTGTCGGCTTCCGCCTGATCGGCCTGCAGTTTGGCTCCGACATTTTCCCCTACATCGATATCGGCAATATCAATGGACAGGATTTCAAAGGCAGTTCCCGCATCTAAACCCTTTTGAAGTACCGTGCGGGAGATCTGGTCGGGATTTTCAAGCACGTCCTTGTAGCTTTCGGATGAACCGATAGTGGTCACTATCCCCTCACCTACTCGGGCAATAATAGTCTCCTCTTTTGCACCGCCGACGAGTCGTTCGATATTAGCCCGTACAGTCACGCGGGCCTTCGCTCGCAACTGAATACCGTCTTTGGCAACCGCATCGATGGTGTTGCGGCCCATCTCCGGATTAGGGCAGTCAATCACTTTTGGATTTACGCTGGTTTTAACCGCATCCAACACATCTCGCCCGGCCAAATCGATCGCGGCTGCTTTTTGGAAGACTAGCGGGATACTGGCTTTATTGGCAGCAATTAACGCCTTGGCCACTCGCAACACATCTCCGCCGGCCAAGTAGTGGGTCTCAAGCAAATCACTGTCAATATCAATACCTGCCTTTGTCAGCATAATCCGGCTGTCGACAATTACCTTCAGCTTTACCTTTCGAATCCACATCCCAACCAAACGGGCCATTGAAATATGGGCTCCGGAGAGCAGGGCCCGGAACCACAGACTAAAAAACTTAAAAAAGAAGGCGATAAAAACCAGTAATACAATACCAATGAGTACATACAATACAATCATTGCCATTATGAGTCTCCTTTCCGCACCACGATGCGGTTTCCCTCAGTATAACGCACCCTAATGGATACACCTTGTTCTATAAACTCGCCGTCGGTAACGGCACTATAACGTTTTCCGTTGATTATGACTGACCCGGCCGGTCGTAAAGGGGTTTCGGTGGTGCCGCAGGTACCCTTCAATTCGTGGTACTGGTGTTCAGTGTGGCTTGAATAGCCGGTCTCCTGGGATTGGTTCTTTGATAAAATGAGACGCCGTCCCATGAAGGTTCGGGGAAAGTATTTAAAATAGAGAATAAATATACTCGGGATAGCGATAAAGGCGGCAATCATAAACAGAGACCCTGCCAAATTTCCCTGGGTTTGAAAGGTACGCACGATGGAAGCAATAATGCTTCCTAAGCCGACCAATCCAATTATCCCGCCGGCGGGAACGAAAAGCTCGATAATCATAGCTGCGATTCCTATGACTGCCAGTGCGATTATTGCTATCATTGTCCGACTTCCTCCACAACAATCCGGTTTCCTCTAATGGCAACCACTGAGACCTTTGCACCGGCTTCGATCCAGCGTCCGTCAGTTACCACAGAGTAGGTCTCGTCTCCTACTTCAATTTTTCCGGCAGGCCGCAGGGTCGTGAGGACCGTACCTGTATCACCGACCTGAAGGTCTGCGTTTTGTGGGTTTTGGGGAGTGGGGGCATAAGATGTACCAATCCCTTTTTCAGGGTTTGGTGTTTCAGAGACTGGAGTGCTGCCGGGGGTGTTGAGAATCAGTCTTTGAAACAGCCGTATTCTCGGAAAAAACATCATCAGAATTCCCAACAGTACAAACGATACAGCCAGGGTGCCAAATACTAACAAAAGGTTTCTGGTGAATATCTCCATCTGCCATTCGGTGTCGGGGAGTATAAACTCCTGCCTGGAGAGGACCAGGCCGACGGTCATAAAAATCAATCCGCTGATGCCGGCTACCCCGAAGCCGGGGATGAGAAATACTTCAACTAACAACAGGATAACTCCGGCTAAGAAAAGAAGCAGCTCTATTGAACTGAGTGTTCCCATTAGTCCGCTTGATATAAACATCAAGGCGAAGGCGACAAGAGCTGCCGTTCCGGGAATCCCAAAACCGGGGCTTGATATTTCGAGGTAGAGAGCCAAAAGACCAATAGTTAACAGCAGACTTGTCACTGCCGCACTAGTGAGTAGATGCACCACTTGGTCGGCAGAGGAAGGCTTAAAGCGCATGATAGTGCTGAGTTCCAAGCGTTCCTGCAATGCATCTAAAGACTCGACGGTACCGCTGGATATACCGTACCGCTCCATTTCACCGGCGGTTAGGGTAAGCAGTTTTCCAGATGAGCTCAAAATTATTGCTGCCTCCTCCTCATCCCCGTCATCTTGTGGGTTGTCTTTTGAGTCGTCTTTGGAATTATTTGCAATAAACCGATAGCCTTGTTCTTCCTCTTGTATAGCCTGCAGCTCTAGGTCCTGATCGACCATGGCAAGAGCAACTTCTGGTGGATAGCCGTTTTTTTCGGCAAGTGCGGCCATCTGGGTTCTCACGGCGCTGACTGTTTTTTCGCCGGCCGGCTGCATGCCCTCTGATGTCTGGTACACAGGGGCTGCAGCACCCACCGAAGTGCCGGGAGCCATAAAAATAGAGTTACTGGCAAAGCTTATAAGTGCTCCGGCGGACCAGCTGACACCTACACTTTCAGGTTCAGCCGGAATATAGGCGACCGTATGCAGTTCATTAAGCGAGCCGATTAGGGTGGCGATCTGTAGGGCGGAGTCGACCCGCCCTCCAAAGGTGTTGATACTAAAGATAATGTGGGAGACCTCAGCCTCGCGAGCTTAGTCGATTGATCGTCGCAGGAATACTACCTGGAAGGGGTCAATTTCTCCCTCTATCGGGATGAGTGCAGCATCATAATTTTCCTGCTGAGGCC
>JAIPFV010000114.1 GCA_021736475.1 Spirochaetia bacterium
CTCACCGAGGACATCCTCACCGTCCGCGGCTTCTTCCGCAACCGCTTCACCCACGCCCTGGTCGTCTTCTTCCTCTCGAGCATCGGCAGCGCCGCCGGCACCTTCATCGCCTTCCCCTTCCTGCTGAGCCTCTTAGCCTGATCTAAAGCTTAAAGTTGTCGGGGGTTCTGTGTGTGGGGGGGGGATAAATAAATTTTTATAAAAAATGCAATCTTAATGGCCACTGGCCCCGCTTAAAGGCGGGGCTTAGCTTTGCCCAAAGACGTACCTCACCGCATCGCCCAGCGTCTCCACCCGCTGAAACCCGGTCCCCGCCGCTGCACCCGCTGCACCCGCGGCAGCACCACCTCTGCGGCCACCACCATTCTTCGTACCACCGGCCTTCCCGCCTGCAGCCTGACCACCAAGCTTCGTACCACCCTCCCCGGCAGCAGCTCCGGCACCCCCGGCGCCCGCAGCCTCCTTGGCCCGCACATCCCGGGGGCCGATAAAACGGCTAAAACCCATCTCCGCGGCTGTCCGCACCCGCCGCTGCATATGCGCCGTCGGCCGGATCTCCCCCGCCAGACTAATCTCGCCGGCCAGGGCCGCCTGCTTGGGCACCGGAATCCCCGTCCGCGCCGAGTACAGGGCCATCGCCAGTGGCAGCTCAATCCCCACCTCGCCCAGCCGGATCCCGCCGGCCACGTTGATGTAGATATCCTGATCCGAAAAACGCACCGACAACAGCTTCTCCAGCACCGCCGCAATCCGGCTGACCCGGTTGTTGTCGATCTTATCCGAGTAAATCCGCGAGAAGCCGCTCTTGGCCGGCACCACCAGCGCCTGGATCTCCACCATCAGCACCCGGGTGCCCTCGTACACCGGCGCCGCGGTAATCCCCGGGGGCAGCTCCGCCTCGCGTTGCTCCAGGAAGAAGGAGGCCGCATCCGGCACCTGCACCAGCCCCTCCGCCTCCATGGTAAACAAACCAATCTCGTCCACCGAGCCGTGACGGTTCTTCACCGCCCTTACAATCCGCAGCCCCGAGCCGGCCTGCTCAAAGTAGAGCACCGTATCGACCATATGCTCGATCACCTTCGGCCCGGCAATCGTCCCCTCCTTGGTCACATGGGCCACCAAGAACAGGGCCGCATCGCTCTCCCGGGCCCAGTCGATCAGCTCATGACAGCCGTACTTCAGCTGATTCACCGTCCCCGGCACACTGCCCGCATCCACCGACAGCAGGGTCTGTATAGAGTCGACCACCACCACCTGGGGCTTCACCTCGCGCAGCACCGACATAATCCGGTCCAGATCCGACTCGCAGACCAGCTGCACCCCCGCCCCGGCGCCAGCCCCTCCCTTGGCGCCAGCACCATTCTTCGTACCAGCTCCGGCTTTGGGGCCGGCGGCCTGCCCAGGGACCGCTCCGGCGGCGGAGCCCTTCGGCTTCGGGCGGACAATGCCCAGCCGCTCGGCCCGCATGCGAATCTGGGGCAGGGACTCCTCGCCGGAGATATACAGCACCGGCCGGTGGGAGCGTATCGAGGCCGACAGCTGGAGCATGAGGGTCGACTTTCCGATGCCCGGCTCCCCGCCTATCAGGGCCGAGGCCCCCAGCATCGCACCGCCTCCCAGCACACGGTTGACCTCGTCGATGCCCGTATCCAGGCGCACCCCGTCGGCCATCTCCACCTGGTCGATGGACATTACCTCCAGCTTCTTGTGAGCCCCCGGGGAGTGTCGCCCGCTGCCGGCCGACCGACTGCCGGCAGCCCCGCGCCCGCCCGCACCGGAGCCGGCGCCGCCCCCCGCCGGACCGGCGGCCTTCATCTCACGAAAACTGTTCCAGCTGCCGCATTCGGGGCACCGGCCCAGCCACTTTGCCTCTTCATGTCCGCACTCGTTGCAGACGAAATAATCACGTCTTTTTGCCATAGACCCCACTATACTACGTAAAAACCGCGCTGCGAATGAGCATCTGCAAAAAAATACCATATTGAGAAAGATTACCCTTGACGACTTTCAGTTCCTTTCCTATCATTGAAAAAGACTTTAACAAGCTTGATAAATCAAATTATAAAGGTGGGCAGCATGGCTATCCAATTATCAGAACGAACAGACAAAATCCAGGCATCGCCGATCCGCAAGATCTTCGATATGGCCTCTAAAATGGAGGGACTGACCCGACTGGAGGTCGGCCAACCCGATTTCAAAACCCCGGGCTACATCCTCGAGGCGACCAAAGAAATGATGAACGACGGTTTTATCGGCTACTCGCCGACCAACGGGCTGCCACAGACCCGCGCCGCCGTGGCCGAACGCTACAAAACCGACTACGGTGTGGAGTACGACCCCAACAGCCAGGTAGTCATCACCCACGGAGCCAGCGGCGCACTGCACCTGGCCCTGCGCGCACTGGTAAACCCCGGCGATGAAGTGCTGCGGCCCGACCCGGGCTTCGCCTCCTACGACGGCATCATCCGCGACGCCGACGGCGAGCCGGTGCTCTACCCGCTGCTGCCGGAACAGAACTTTGCCGTCGACTTCGAGGCACTGGAAAAACTGATCACCCCCAAAACCAAGGTGATCATGCTCAACAGCCCCAGCAACCCCACCGGCGGGGTGCTCGACTACGAGCAGCTGGTACGCATAAACGAAATGGCCGAAAAGCACAACCTGTACATCCTCTCCGACGAGGCCTACGACAAAGTCATCTTCGGCCAGGAGCACGTACCGACAGCCAAAGCCGCCAAGGATCCCTCCCGGGTGATCACCGTCGGCAGTGCCTCCAAAGACTATGCTATGTGCGGCTGGCGCATCGGCTTTGCCGCCGGCGCTCCGGAGATCATCGGCCAGATCGTCAAGTTCCAGTCCCTGGCTATAATCTGCCCCAGCATCCTCGCCCAGAAAGCTTATGCGGTAGGCCTGACCGGCCCGCAAGATGATACCGAAAAAATGCGCCTGGAGTACCAGCGCCGCCGCGACTACTTCGTGAACGCTCTGAACAAAATCTCCGGCTTTAAATGCCCGATGCCCGACGGCGCCTTCTACGTCTTTGTCGATATCTCGGCCCACAATCCCGACGACTGGGCCTTTGCCGAGACACTGATCAAAGAGGCGAAGATCACCAGCATCCCCGGCAGTTCCTTCGGCCCCACCGGAAAGGGCTTCATCCGCTTTTCCTACGCCACCTCGATGGCCGTCCTGGAAGAGGCAATCGAAAAGCTCACCGCCAAGTTCGGCACAGCATAAACCCTATTTTTCCACATATATATAAGGCGATTTCAAATCACCGTGGCGGAGGCACACAGCAGTGTCTCCGCCTTTTTTTAGAACCTTATGCCATTATGGCCTTGTCGCCTTTTGGGTATTCTTTTGTCTTGTTAGTTTTTTTGCTTTCAGTTTTTAGTGTTTCTGGGTGACTTTTATAAGAACGTTTTTGGAGAGGTGATTTTCGATGGCTTTGTTTGCGGCTTCAATGGACCCCTGCAATTACGGGGTCCCCCTTTAAAATATCTATAGCGACTGCTCACCCGGTCGGGTTCAGCCGTCTCAGCTGGATTCCATTCCGGTGATTATATCGTAGACCCGCTCGAGGTCCTCTTTTGAGTAGTAGGTGATCTCGATTTTCCCTTTCTTCATATCACCCTTCAAAGCAACTTTAGTGCCCAGAATATCAAGAAAACGCTGCTCTATTTCCTGAACCTCCGGCGGAACAAGCTTCGGGTAGGATGATTTATCACGCTCTTTCTCAGAGCTGCGTATCCCCTTATTGAAGCCGGCAGCCTGCCGTTCGGCCTCGCGAACTGAGAGATGCTCATTGAGGATCCGATTATACAGTATCCGCTGATCCGCCGGGTTGATCACAGAGAGGATCGAGCGGGCGTGTCCGGAGCTCAGCTCCCCGTTGACAATGGAATCCTGCATATCCTCCGGAAGTTTGAGCAGTCGCATTGAATTGGCAACGGTGGAACGCTTCTTGCCGATTTTCTTGGCCAGACTGTCCTGGCTTAGGTTATTCCGCTCCATAAGCTTGCGGTAGGCCTTCGCCTCTTCGATCGGGTTGAGGTCCTCTCGCTGAATATTTTCGATGAGTGCGATTTCCAGCTTTTCATCATCGGTAAACTTGCGCAGAATAACCGGCACTTCCGAGAGTCCGGCCATTCGGGCGGCTCGGAAACGGCGTTCCCCGGCGATGATGGTATACACATCGCGGTCCTGCTCTACTATCAGGGGCTGGATGACCCCCTGCTGCTTGATCGATTCGGCAAGTTCGGTGAGCCTCTCTTCATCAAATTCGGTCCGTGGCTGAAAGGGATTGGGCTGAATATTTCTTAATTGGACGGTAGTCACATCTTTGGGTTCAGGGGGCGTTTCATCATCGACTTGCTGGATGAGCGCATCAATTCCTCTTCCTAGGGCACGTTTAGACACGGTTAATTACCTCCTGGGCGAGTTTCTGGTAACTCTTGGCGCCTATACAGGTCGCATTGTACTGGTTGATCGGCACGCGGTGCGAGGGAGCTTCCGACAGACGCACATTCCTGGGGATGATGGTTTTGAATACCACCTCCTTAAAGTAGGCGGTCACTTCCTGCACCACTTCATTGGCCAGGTTGGTGCGCGAGTCGTACATAGTAAAAAAGATTCCGCCGATTTTCAGGTCGGGGTTGAGCGAGCGCTGCACCATCCGGATAGTCTTGAGCAGCTGGCTGAGCCCTTCCATGGCAAAATACTCACACTGCAGTGGAATAAATATATGGTCGGCGGCCACCAGCCCATTGAGCGTCAGCATTCCCAGGGAAGGGGGCGAGTCGATGAGGATGTAGTCCCAGTCGCCCTTGAACTTGGCGATGGCCTTTTTGAGGTAGTGTTCTCTCTCCTCGGCTTCGATAAGCTCGATGTTTGCTCCGGTGAGGTTGATGTCCGCCGGGATGACCATCATATTGTCGACGGTGGTCTCCTGAACTACCTGCTGGTAGTTTGACTGCTCGGTGATCAGCTCGTAGGATCCAGGCTGTTCGCGTTCGGCTCCTACACTGCTGGAGAGGTTTCCCTGGGGATCAAAATCCAAGAGGAGTACTTTCTTGCCTGCTTCTGCAAGAAAAGCGCCAATATTAACTGCGGAGGTGGTTTTGCCGACTCCACCCTTTTGATTTGCAAATACGATTGTCTGTGCTGCCATATAGGGGGGTATTATACACGAATTCCCCCTCCCTGTCAGTCTTGTTCTACGAAGATTGGTGTTCTTGGCCTCATAAGTTCTTATTGGCTGATAATTAATCTGCATTAGTTTTTCTACTTCGTGGATAATTGTTCCCTGTAAAAGATATAATATCTTAAAAACACCAAGCTTCGTACAACAGCATTGCTTGACCAAACTAGTCAAAATACAGTATTTTCTAATCGGAGGATAATAATGGAAGAACAAGTTCGCAAAGCTATAGAAGATGTACGGCCCTCGTTGCAAGCAGACGGTGGGGATGTAAAGTTTATCGGCGTCACCGAGGACGGAATTGTAACAGTCCAGCTGGAAGGTGCATGTAACGGCTGTCCGATGGCACAACTAACTCTAAAGCAGGGCATCGAGAAGTATCTAAAAGAAACTATACCTGGAGTAACATCCGTCGAATCCGTATAAAGCCACTTGGCAAATATGTCTTCGCTCAGTGACCAAAAGCAGGTGTGTAAATACCTGCTTTTTATTTGCCCTGTAAAGCAGTAAACGACTTAAAAATGTGAGTAACTTGTTGATAACCTGCCTACAATACTGGTGTACATTGTGAACTTTTTAGAAAGAAACTTTAGGATTGAAGAAGATGTGGGTAGTTTGTGGATAAAATGGTACAGACATCTCCGCAAAATTAAACCATCAGCAATGAATATGTATAATTTCAAATAAAATGATTGAAATTATAACAAAATGATATAGAGTTAATATTAGAGGAGTTTCCTTTTAGTATCTTAGAGATACAATATAAACTTTGCTAAACATTATGCAAGGTTCCGCCGTTATTGTAGACATGGGTACCAAATTTTTAGATACCAACAAGCGGTATGTGTATGGAAAAGAAAACAGTGAATAAACAAGAATTGCACAGTATAATTGCTTCCTTACCAAAGACAGAAATACACCTGCATCTGGAGGGCCTTGCAAGTGTTGACACTATCTGGAAACTGAAGCAAAAACATGAGCTTACCTTTGACGGGATCTCCTCCAAAGATGATCTTTATAAACGGTTCAAGGTAGATACGCTGAATGATTTTATCGACCTGTTTATAAATGTAGTGCAGAACTCTTTTCAAAAAGCAGAGGATATCCTGCTCTTAATTGAAGATGCCAGAAATTATCTAAAGCGCAACAACATTGTATATGCAGAAATATTTTTTGCACCCTCTAAATTCGTTCGCAACGGCTTCTCTTTTCAAAAAATCATTGAGCTGTTAGATGAAGGTGCACAAAAGCTTGAACGTGAGGATAACCTTAAAATTAAATATATCATGGATGTCTCCAGAACCTTCGGTCCTGAAAACGCAATGAAGAATCTCGACCTCACTCTGAAACATAAAAAAGATTCGGTTATCGGCATCGGCCTCGGTGGTGCGGAAAACAAAGGGCCGGCTCAAGATTACAAAGAAGTTTTTGAAAAGGCACATTCGGCAGGACTACATACAGTTGCCCATGCCGGAGAGGACATGGGGCCGGAATCAATATGGCATGCGATTAACGATCTACACACAGAACGAATAGGTCACGGTATTAGCGCCATTCAAGACGAGAGCTTGCAGTCTAAATTGGTCGAGACTCAGCTGCCTTTGGAAATCTGCCCAAAGAGTAATATTATTACCGGGCGTTACGTGAAGTCATATCAAGATCATCCTATACGTGCATTCTTTGATAAAGGGATCAATGTTACGTTGAACACCGATGATCCCACCATATTTGGCGCAGAGTTGAATGACGAGTATATGAACTTATTAACAGAAAAAGTATTTAGCTTTAAGGAAGTTGTGCAACTGCTGAAGAATACAGTGTATGCAACTTTTTTGAGTGATCAAGAAAAAGATGAAATCTGGAAAACTGTCCTACCTAGTTTAACGAACCTTGGTGATAAATAGCTTTTATTTCCCGTCTCTGGATTAAAATACTCCAATTATTTTTTTAACAAAGTCTAAAACGCTACTACACATACAAATCTGATCGAAATAGCACCATTTTTCGAAAAACAGCCTGAGAAATTGAAGCAGAGCGACTACTTACCCCCTCTTTATATATAAACCCCGTTTATGTAAGGAGGATTTATGTTCTACCCACCATTTTGCCCTAACCCACACTGCAGTAACCACCGAAATGTACTGCGGAAAAACAAGTACAGCTGGTTCGCAAAGGATGGATTTTACTCAAGCTGTCTCTTAGGTAAAACTCAGCGTTTCAAATGCAAACAGTGTAAAATCCGTTTTTCAAAGCAAACCTTTAGCCTCGACTACTATGCAAAGAAAAAGATTCGGTATCAGAACCTGTTAAAAGAACTCGTGTCTACGAGCAATCTTTCCGACATGTCACGTCGATTTGGAGTCTCCCATAACACTATCTCCAACAAAATTCGCCGACTCTCACGGCAAGCACTGGGGGTAAACTCTCACCTCCGGCAACATGTATCCCTTCATGAACCCTTTGTAGCCGACGGTTTCGAGGGGGTTGCAGTAAACTTCTACTACCCGAGCAACGTAAACATCATGGTAGGAAAACACTCTCTTTTCTTCTACACCTTCAACTACACCACTATTAAGAGAACCGGCAGGTTGACGGAAAAGCAGAGAGCCGACAGAGATTATTATGAGAGCATATGGAAGGCAGATACAAAGGGAATAAAACACAGCTTTAACAGATTAGTAGAAGATTTAGCTCAGCTTGATTTTGTCGAACATGATATTTTTCCGATGGTTCTGTTTACCGATATGAAACTGGAATATGAGCGAGCTTTAAGGGGAAATAAGTTCTTCAGAGCCCTTTCTGAGGGGGAACTGTTTTACCACTTTACTATCTCCAGCAAAGAGCCGCGCACCCTGCATAACCCACTATTTCCGGTCAACTACATGGACAGGCAGTTTCGAAAGGATATTGCCGAGCATGTAACAAAATCAATCTGCTTTGCAAAGAATGTAAATAATCAGATGGAGCGGATGCATATCTATCAGTTCTACCACAATTATATTAAAAAGAATCGGGTCCGCGAAAAACAGTATATTACCCACGCTGCCCTTGCAGGTGTTCCCAATGGTTTGAGAAAGAGCTACCTCAAATTGTTTTTCACTGAAAGGGTGTTTGCAAGCCATCTCAATTTGGATCGAGCGGAAGTTGCATGCTGGAATCGGGGATATGTGACTCCGTTGAGACTGCAGGAGGAGCATCTTCCGGACTACCTGGCCCCCCTACCAGCACTGCTGTACGAAGATTGGTGTGCTTGAGATGGTTATTTCATTTCTTTATAGACAGTTATAGGCATTAAAAAAGCTGTGCACCCTTATTTATCAGGTGCACAGCGATTTAAGTGTTTCAAAACACCACGGTTCGTCTAGCTGTTTCACGTGAAACAGCTATTCCTCTTTTTCGTTGACAACCCTCGCTACCCCCACCAGCTGATCCGGCTTGGAAATGTTCACTAGAATCACTCCTCTGGCAGTTCGGCCTTGTTTCGGGATAGACTCTACCGGCAGCTTAATACTGTTGCCCCGAGAGGTGATGCAGACAATATCATCTTCCTCACCAATACTCAGGGTTCCCACCAGCTCACCAGTCTTATCATCACTCTTGTAGGCAATCTGCCCGCGGGTACCGCGGCCATGGGGTTGGAAGTGACCGTACTCCACCCGCTTGCCAATACCATTCTCGGTAATCACGAACATATGCTCGCTCTCATCCACCCTCAGCGCGCCGACCAGCTCATCATCCTTAGAAAGCTTCATCCCCTGCACGCCCCGCGAACTGCGTCCCATGGCCCTCACCGCCTCCTCATGGAAGCGCAGAGCGTTTCCACTGCGGCTGAGCAGAACCACATCGTTATCGCCATCGGTGAGAATCGATGAGATCAGCTTATC
>JAIPFV010000115.1 GCA_021736475.1 Spirochaetia bacterium
ACTTTTTGGTATAGTTAACTTAACTATGGATTCATTTAGCGTTTTAGATCTGCTCGATCTTGACTTAAAAGAGCATAATGCCCTCGATTTGAAGTGTATTGGCGGGCGTCCGGGTTTAGTAAGAACTATTCGGGAACCTGAGATAAACCGGCCGGGGCTCACTCTGAGCGGTTTTTTTGATGAGTTTGCCCACGAGCGCATTCAGCTCTTCGGGCGCGGCGAAATAGCTTATATTAATAAACTCGAGCAGGAAGACAACCTCGAAACAATTGAAAAGATGTTCTCTTACCTCATCCCATGCTGTGTGTTTGCAAATTCCTACACTCCGGGCGAAAAAACCATGCAGATAGCCGAAAAGGCAGAGTGCCCTATTCTGCAAACCGATCTTCCCTCCGGAGAGTTCGCACTGCGTCTGATGCGAGCGCTCAACGATATTTTTGCCCCGAAAGAAGTAGTTCACGGAGTTCTGGTTGAAGTATTCGGTATCGGGGTGCTTATACGCGGTTCAAGCGGAGTGGGGAAAAGTGAAACCGCACTGGAACTTATTGAACGGGGCCACCGTCTTATCAGTGACGACTCGGTTGAGCTGAAACGGATGAACGGCAACCTGCTGATCGGCGCTTCCCAGAATCAATCCCTTGGACACCACATGGAGATCAGGGGGCTTGGAATAATAAATGTGAGCCATCTGTTCGGAGTTGGTGCTATTCGTGATAAAAAGCAGGTACAACTGCTTGTAGAACTCGAGGAGTGGGATGCCGAGAAGGTCTATGACCGCCTCGGTTCCGGTGATACAAACAAGGAGATGCTGGGGGTAAAAATTCCAGCCCTCATAATACCGGTCAAGCCGGGAAGAAACATCCCCATAATCATAGAGACGGCGGCGATGAACGAACGGCTGAAAAAAATGGGGTATTTTTCCGCCCGCGACTTCAACCAAAACGTGCTAAAATGGCTCGAGAGCGAAAATGCCCGCAATTTATATTTTAACGATACAGATACTTTTTAGGAATTATTTTTAGGAAAATAAATGACAAGTAAAACAGTTACTATTAAGAATAGGGCTGGAATACACGCCCGACCAGCCGCACTCATTGTCAATACTGCAAACCAGTATGAATCTGAAATTTTTCTCGAAAAAGACACTATGCGGATAAACAGCAAATCGATTATGGGTATAATTACACTTGGTGCAAGTTACAAATCGAGCATTTCGATCATGGCCGAAGGGCCCGACGAAAATGATGCGGTAGAAGCCATTGCAAAACTATTTGAAAACCGGTTTGAAGAAGAGTAAAGTTTGTAAAGCAGCTCTAGTAGTACTCATTTTTTCCTTACAACCTGCCCTGCTCTTCAGCCTAGAAATTGAACACCGCATCTATCAACAGGACAATCAGATTACCTTAGTTCTTCAACTTAATGATTTCCCGGTAGATAAGGTTCAAAAAGTATTCCGAACCGGCCAAACTTCGCAAATTCAGTTTGAAGTTCGTCTCTTCAACAAGTCGGAGGGAGTCTGGGGCTTTTTAGGAGATCAACTGCTCGAAGAGCATAATATCATCTATAACGGCCGCTTTGACCCCTTTTCAAATATGTACCGCTTAGAAACAACCACTGAAAACAACATCACAAAAACCCGGGAATATCTTGAGGTCACGCGTTTTTTTAACGCCTTTCGCTCAGTTCGGATCAGCTTTCCGTCTCCTTCTCCCCGCAGCTCTACGGCATATCTCCGCCTCCGTGTAAAATTCGCTCCCCGTTTACTAATGCCGCCATTAAATGTACTTGAGCCGTTTCTTTTAGACCACCAGATAACAACGGGTTGGACCCAGGTGCCCATACCAAAGGCAGGAAAATAATGCAGCGCCGCTCTATAGGCCAAAGCAGTACCATCGGGCTCATCAGCATTGTTATTATCTACATATTATTAATTTCTCTGCTGCTCCTCTTCGCTCAGCAACTGCTGTCGGAAATTGCCAGGGGAACTGTTTTGTCGCGTCTTGTATTTATTCCCTTGGCGATACTGCTGCCCCTCTTCCTTATTTTTTCGGTGGGCTACAATATCAATAAACTGATAAAAGAGCGCAAAAACGGACATCCCGGCAGCCGATTTAAGGTTAAACTCGTAATCTTTTTTACTTTTATTTCTATACTCGCTTCGGTACCCCAGGGAGTCCTTTCTATCAGCTTTCTTCGCACTACTATGGATTCCTGGTTTTCAAGCAGGCTTCAGGATGCATTACAGGGCAGCCTCGACATTGCGCTGCAGTACAACCAAAACACTCTACAGCAGCTTGAAACCTTCTCTCAAAGCCCCGTGGTCACTGATATAATTGAAGAAAACTACCCGAACTCCGATGAAAGCTGGAGCGCGCTTACCTCTGTCTACCCCCATTTAGATGCCATGCAGATTTTTCTGGCAGACGGAAGCCACCTTTCATTCACCGGCAACTCCGATGCATACCTGAATAACTTACCTCCAACCACAGTGGAGGGCTTGCTTCCACGGGTAAAAACCGGCTCTTTAACTATTCTCCGGAGCATAACCTTTCTGCCGCCGCCGGAGGGTATTCAGAGAAATGCTAAATTAGCGGTAGTATTAAGTGTAATTCTGCCTCATGGCTTTGACAGCAAAGCCCAAAACATTACTACGACCCTACAGACGTTCTCCCAATACAATGAGTTCCAGAACATCTTCTTTTTGGCCCTGCTCATTTTCTTCTCTCTTTTTTCATTTCCCATACTATTGCTCTCTATTTTGATTGGATTCCTGCTGAGCGATGAAATCATCCGCCCGATTGTCCATTTAGAAGATGCAATCCAGCGGGTTATTAGCGGCGATTACTCCTTTCGCATCCTCACCCGTTCCGAGGATGAGTTGGCACTGCTGGTCGGCAGTTTCAACTCCATGGTTTCGGAGCTTGAACAATCCCGTACTAAACTCATGCAGTCGGAAAAAGTTACCGCGTGGCAGGAGATAGCCCAGCGAATGGCCCATGAGATAAAAAATCCCCTTACCCCCATAAAACTTTCAGCCCAGCGGATTGAACGAGCCTATGCCCAGGATTCGCCAAAGCTGGGGCGCATCATTGAATCTTCGGTTGGTTCAATTTCACAGGAAATTGAGCACTTGAACCAGCTATTGGGAGAATTCCGTGATTTTGCAAAACTGCCGACCCCCCATTTCCAGTCAACAAATATCCGCGAGTTGATTGTAAGTGTCCTGGAAACCTACCAGCCCTCATACCCCAATATCGAGGTTGATGTAGATTCACTAGAGCAGGTTGATATAAGCCTGGATGTCCATCAGATGACCCGGGTGTTCTCAAATTTACTGAAAAACTCTTTTGAATCGATGGAAGCGGAAAAAGGGAGCATTTCAATCAGCACGGACCTTGTCAGAAAGGGGCATACCCATTACTGTAGAATCAAGATTGAAGATTCAGGACGAGGGATTCCTCGAGAACTTGAACAAAAGGTTTTTCATCCATATTTTACTACCAAAGAGATCGGCACCGGCCTGGGACTCCCAATTGTTGAGCGCATAGTAGCTGATCACCAAGGGCAGATCTGGTTTGAAACAGAAGAGCACGTTGGTACGACCTTTTATATCGACCTTCCGTTGGAGCAACTTGTATGAGCACTATTTTAATAATTGACGATGAGCCCGGCATTCGAACGGTTCTTACCGATATATTGGAAGACGAGAACTACCGTGTGCTCAGTGCCCCCGATGGCCTCGAGGGCATGGACATCATTAGAAATGATTCGATAGATCTGGTTATTCTGGATGTATGGCTTCCCCATAAAGGCGGGATAGATGTACTCAAGGAAATCAAAGAGCTTTATTCGGACCTGAATGTAATCGTGATATCGGGCCACGCCAACATCGATATGGCCGTTAAGGCAGTAAAAAACGGGGCCTTCGATTTTTTGGAAAAGCCCCTCTCCCTGGATAAAGTAATTACCCTGGTAGGAAACTCTCTAGAGCTGCGCGACCTGAAACAAGAGAACAAACAGCTGAAAGCCTCTCTCTTTCAAGAGGATGAGATGATCGGCTCGAGCCCGCAGATGGAAGCTATCTGGGAGAGGATCTACCAAAGTGCCGCATCGGATGCGAAAGTCCTAATTACCGGCGAAAACGGTACCGGCAAGGAATTAGTTGCCCGCGAGATTCACCGCCGCAGCCGTAGAGCCGAGGCTTCTTTTGTCGAAGTAAACTGCGCCGCCATACCCGACACATTACTGGAGAGCGAACTGTTTGGACATGAGCGGGGGGCCTTCACCTCTGCAGTCTCCCGCAGAAAGGGAAAGTTTGAAATTGCCCATGGGGGAACCCTGTTTTTAGACGAAATTGCAGATATGACCCTCAGTGCCCAGGCAAAGGTGCTGCGGGCGATCCAGGAACAGCAGTTTGAGCGGGTTGGAGGAGAAAAGTCCATCCAGGTCGATATTCGACTGCTTACCGCTACCAATAAGAACATAGAAGAGGAGATTGCCGCCGGCCGCTTCCGGGAGGACCTGTTTTTCCGGTTGAACGTGGTGCCTATACCTGTGCCACCCCTGCGGGAGAGGGTTGCAGACCTGCCGCTCCTGGTAAACTACTTTATGCACAAATACAATCCCCTCCCGGATCAGCCGCCCCGCAGCTTTACTTCGGAGGCAATGAAGTCGCTGCAGCGCTACAGTTGGCCTGGAAACATAAGAGAATTGAAAAATTTCATAGAACGTATTAATATTATGACAGATGAACCGGAGATATCTGCGGAGCTGGTAAGCCACTTTCTGCAAGAGAAGAAGATGCAGAAAGTTCCCCAGGGTTTGCAGAAATACTCTGAAATGCAGCTGAACGAGGCAAAGGCGGATTTCGAGCGCACTTTAGTTGAGCAGCGCCTTGAGCAATGCGACTATAATATTTCGCGCACCGCCCAGGAACTGGGGATTTACCCCAGTAACTTGCACGGGAAGATAAAAAAATACGGAATTGAAACGAAAAAATGAAAGAATTGACCAGGCGCCAGACAGAGGTACTCGCCTTCTTACACACATTTATAGATAATCACGGGTATCCTCCCACCATGCGCGAAATCGCCCGCCATTTTGATATCTCGGTAAAGGCTATCTCCGATCACCTGAAAGCTCTGGAAAAGAAAAACCAGATCCGCTGCGACTTTAACCGCTCCCGGGCTATTGAACTGGTACACAGCCCCTCGGAAGAAAAAAATGAGATGGCCGAGATTCCATTGTTAGGCAGTGTAGCGGCGGGTAAACCTCTGTTTGCAGAGGAAAACATGGAACGAATGCTGACTTTTCCAGCCTCCTCCCTGAAGGCGGGCAACTATTTTGCCCTGCACGTAAAGGGCGACAGCATGCAGGGTGCGGGAATTCTGGACGGCGACACGGCGATTTTTATCCAGCGTAGCACCGCCAATAACGGCGATATTGTGGTAGCTCGGGTGAATGAGGATGCGGTGACCCTGAAAAAGTTTTTCCACGAAAAAAACCGCATTAAACTCAAAGCCGAAAACCCGGTATATCCCCCCATCTATTCGCAAAATGTGACGGTCCTCGGCAAGCTCGAGTTTATAATTCGGAACTACGATTAGGAGACCCAGCCATATGGCACACCCCGCTCCGGTATACTTGTTAGTCGGGCCTGAAGAGGGCGAGAAGCAGGAGTTCATACGGAACTTACAGCAAAGCTACGAGAAAGGGGCCGGCGAGAAGCCGGAGACCCACCGCTTTTATTCCGGTCAAACCGATATGGGAGAAGTGGTTTCTCTGCTAAAAAACGGATCCCTCTTCTCTTCCTACAAGTTCGTTACCATTCTGCAGGTGGAGCAGCTGAAGAAGGCCGACCTTCAACTGCTGAGCGACTATATTAAATCCTCCGAATCGAGTGCCACCCTCTTTCTTTTGAGCCATGACTACCGCGCCCCGGCACAACTGACAAAGGCGGTCCCCAAGTCGCAGCAGAAAACTTTTTTCGAGCTGTTTGAGGACAAGAAACGCGAATGGCTGCTCCGTTATTTCAGACGCGCCGAGCTGTCTGTTGATGAGGATGCCATCGAAATGGTGTTGGAACTGGTTGAAAACAATACCCTTGAGATGAAAAATGCCGCGGACAAGCTGATTCTCTACTTCGGCAAGGGGAGTGTACTGAGCGCCGATGATATTGAAGAGTTTATCTACCATTCAAAGGAAGAGAATGTGTTTACCCTGTTTCAGAAAATCACCTACAAAGATTTTCCCGGAGCACTGGAGGTTCTGCACAAGATTATGCTTTCGGGGCAGAACAACGGGGTGCAACTGTTGGGTGGCTTGCTGTGGCAGTTCCGCCGCCTGTTGAAGCTGTCGAGGATGCTGGACCGGCGATACTCCCCGGATGAGGCGTTTCGGCAAATTCCGCTGCGGGGCAAACGGAACCAGAAAAACTACATGACCGCCCGCTCACACTTTCCCACCGAGAGTATTGAAGCGGCGATCGCCCTGATTGCAGAATATGACGGGCGGGTGCGCCAGCAGCGGGGAGAAGCTGAGAAGCTGGTGTTGGAGTTTTTTCTCTACCGCCTCCTCTTGCCACCCTGTTGTACGTAGCTTGGTGCTGAAAAACCTTTAATTACTTGCAGCGGTAGTATTAATACTGTTCTAAAAAAATTGATATAAATTTAAGATGATAATTCTTTGCAGTTATAAGATATAATTATGTTAAAGATAGGAATAGCACCAAGCTTCATACAACAGGTTTTATACGAAAAGAAAGCCGGCTTAACTGCCGGCTTTTAGGGACGTGTCAGGCTCTTTTCAAAAACTAACTCAAGAGCACTGATGCACATCTCACGTTTCTCTTTGTCACTTTATAAAGTGTAGTCTGCTCGCCGGTTCAAAACCGGCTGTCCTGGTAAGGTGGAATCATAAGCTAACCTCCGTCAAGAAGATGTTGTTGTTGCTTCCTCCTGATCTAAATTTAGCCCATTCCGACCAGGCTGTCAAATTTTTTCGAATAAATTTTTTCGAATAAAATATATAGTTTTTATTCTCCTTATGTTCTCCCCCACACTAAGCCCCTCCGGATTCTTCACTCTGGGGTGCCAGGGGCGCCACAGGGCGGTCCTGTGCAAACTTTTGCTGAATCTCCTGAGCCAGCCCTGGGGGCAGGTCCGCTCTCTCCGAAAGCTCCCTGGCCGAGGCGCTTTTTATGGCAGCTATGGATCCGAACTCCTGCAGCAGGCGCTTTCCGCGCTTCGGCCCGATGCCGGGGATGCTGCCCAGGGTGTCCAGACTCAAATCTTTTTGTCGGAGATTTCTGTTAAAGGTGGTGGCAAAGCGGTGAGTCTCGTCCCGAACCGCCTGGAGTACCTGTAAGCCCTCTGCCCCCTCAGGCAGACGGATAGGCTCTTCACGGTCTACCATGAAGATTTCTTCGTACTGCTTGGCAAGTCCTATCACCGGAATATCCTGCAGACCAAGTGAATCGAGAATGCCCTTGGCAGCATTCAGCTGCCCCCGCCCACCGTCGATCACAATTAGGTCCGGCTGATTGAGGTTTTCATTGAGTACACGGGTGTAACGTCGGGCTACCGCCTCCCGAATTGCCTCATAGTCATCAATCTTTCCGTCCAGTGTCTTTATGTGAAAGCGACGGTAGTTTTTCTTATCAGGATTTCCGTTGTAAAAAGAGACAAGCGAGGCCACCGGATGCTTACCCGACAGCTGGGCAATATCAAAGCCCTCAATTCTCCGCGGCAGTTTTCGCAAACTCAGCACGCTCTTCAGCTCTTCCAGGCCAGGCATATTCGCAACCGCCTTCAGCCGTCGGTCGACATCCTGAACCGCATTCTGCAGAGCCATCTTTAATATTTTCGAGTGCCGACCTTCCTGAGGAATCTTAACCTCCACTTCGGCTTTCAACTCTTCCCGGAAAAAGCGCTGCAGCAGTTTCACATCAACTTCACTGCTGGTATAAATGACATCGGGATAGCTGTTCTCGAGCCCTTGGGCCTGCCCGTAATAGCGGAAGAAAAACTCAGAGAAAGCCTCTTCTTCGTCTCCAAAGGATTCAGCACGAAAGAGGTCGCGTCCGGACATTTTCCCGGAGCGCATCTGAAATACCACAAAGCTGCACAAGGTATCCCGCTGCACCGCGGCCACGTAATCACGTTTCTCATAATTATAGTCCACCACCTCCTGAGAAACTCCGACCGACTTCACCGCTTCGATGGTATCCCTCAGCTCCGCCGCCTTTTCGTAATTCAAAGCACGGGCGGCGGTATCCATCTGCCGTTCTAGATCCTGCAGCAGCTCTTCCGTTTCCCCGGAGAGCAGTTTTTTGGCAGCCTCAACATGCTTCATATACTCGGCCTGTGAGATTTTTCCCGTACAGGGGGAGGCACAGCGGCCGATATGATAGTAGAGGCAGGGGTGCTCCCTTTTTTTTACCGGGCCACGGCATTTTCTTAAGGGGAACAGCTTTTCTATCAGCTCGAGGTATACATCAATTTTTTCTACGTTTGTAAAGGGGCCGAAGTACACCGACCCGTCCTGGACAATGCGACGGGTTCTGAAAATGCGCGGAAATTTCTCATTGGTCACTCGGATAGAGGGATATGATTTACCGTCTTTAAGGTTGATATTGTAGCGCGGGTCATTTTCCTTTATAAGATTATTCTCAAGCAGAAGCGCTTCGTACTCATTTTGAGTGACTATATACTCAATAGTTTTGATTTTGCTCACAAGCACCCGGGTTTTCACCGGTTGAGAACCGGTGAAATAGGAACCGACCCGTTTTTTCAGGTTTTTGGCCTTGCCCACATATATAATTTTACCGGGGGAGCTTTTCATCAGATACACACCCGGCTGCTGAGGAAACTCCCGTACCATAGATTTTAGGTCTTCATACATATCCGTTTTAAAATACCGCGGGAATCCTCATTTGACAAGCCTGAGTCAAGCCTGAGACACAGTTCTTGGCCTTCGAGGCCGGTTACTCTCAGAATTACGGCAGTCGGTACAGCGATTCTAAATTTGAAAATTTTTGTAAAATTTTCAAAT
>JAIPFV010000019.1 GCA_021736475.1 Spirochaetia bacterium
CGTCGCCACTCTTTGTTGTATCAATCTGTACAGTTTCGGATGTTTGATGCTCCGAAGCAGCTTTTTCACCGGCGGCAGGAGTCTTTTGATTTGATTCAGATTGCCTCTTCTCGATTTTGTCCGTGTTTCCTGCGGCCTTTTCATTTTGTGCATCTGTCCGGGATTCTTTCTCGACTGACCCGCGCTTCTGTTCAACAGAGGATTCGGCAGGCTCTGAGCTGCCTCCGGATTCCTGCCGAGAGTCGTTTTTTTCCGCTGAGGAGGAGCGCCTGCTTTCCGAAGCAGCCTGTGCATCAGCTTGTAATTTACGGTGTTCCTCAGCCGCATTCTGCTCTGCGGATCTCCGCAAGGCAGATTCCCGCTGCTGCTGGGCTTCGCGCACGGCAAACTCGTCCTGTCGTGACAGGTTGGTACTCCCCCCTGTGCGTTCTGCCCTCGCTTGGGTTGCAGAAAAAGAGTTGCTTTGTGAAATTTGCTCCAAATAAGAAGCAAAAGAAGAGCGTGCCGAGGAAGACGAGAACTCCATTTGCCGGTAATCCGAGGCAGGGTGTGAACCACCAGGAGAACCGGGAGCTTGAATGTCGGCCGTTAAAGCATTTATCACTGCTTTCACCTATCCTTCAGGTTTTTTCAGCATTTTTCTGCTGAGCTGGGCAGCCCGTTCCGACGGCATGAGGGAAAGCCAATATGCAACTAACGACCCCTCTCCGCGTTCCTGGGCTAGCCTTTCAGAAGTTCGCAGGATATCAATTATATCCTGATCCTCCATCTCAAGCAGTCTATCCACCGCTTGCTGCGGAGGCATACCGGCAAAATACTCAGCTGACTGCCTAAGGTTCGCTCTTCTATTTTCGTACTGTTTTAGTCTTTCGTTAAATGATTTTTCCTGTTCAGCCAAGGCTTTCTCTTTTTCTTCCAACAATTCCAGCTTTTGCTGTACCTCAGCCTCCATTTCAGCAATTTCTTCGGACCGTGATTCAAGAGCCTCCTGCTGTAGCTTAACCGCCTCCTCTCGCTTCAGAAGACGCTCCCGCTCCATTAAAAGGGCATCATCGTCATTTTCAAGTTTCTCGGGCGCTGAAATTCCGACTAATTGGCTTGCAGGGGCGAAGATCTGCTTCACATTCATCAATCCTAAATAATCAAACCAGAGAAGGCCTCCAACCAGAAGGACAGTTATAAGTAACAACAACATCAGAATACTCGAAAATAACTTCATTCCTCCAGCCACAATTGCCTCCTAGGGTGCGGTAATCCTAATTTCATCCGACATCCTCCAGCTTACGTGCATACTGAGCGGAACTGATTTCATCCAGTACTTTCTGTTCCTGCTTTTCCTGCTGCTTATAATACATCTGCTGTTTTCTTTCTTTCAGCTTATCTAAAATCTTGCGTTTTTTTGAAACCTCCAGAAATTTCTCCTGAACATCCTTTCGCTCTTTTTCGGCCTGCTCTAGCTCTGCCCGCAATTCCGTAATCTCTTGATCCATACGATGTGTGTAGTTTTCTACATACATAAACATTCTCATATCGCCCGAATCAAGGCGCCGCTGATTGAAAGTTCGTTTTCGGCGCGACCTGCGCTCTTCAATTTTTTTCTTTAGAGCATTGCAGCGACCGGTAGCCTGACCCAGCTTTATCTCCCACTGTTGTTCATCATATTTTCGCAATTCAAGAATCTTTTCTAAATTAAACTGAAACTTCCGCATCTGCTTCCTCCGGCAGCGGCACTTCAACGCCAGAAATCTGTGCTAATCGCTGAACCGTATCTCGTAAATGAGCTTTCTCTTCAATATCCTGACCAAGAAAATCCCAGATATCACCAATTTTTTCGATTGCCTCGTCTATTTCACTATTACTACCTTCGGCATAAGCACCGACGTTTATAAGGTCTTCAGAGTCGGTATAGGTAGCCAGCAGCCGACGTACTCTTCCCGCCGCATCCTGCTCTTCACGTCCGGTAACTTTTCTGCCCAAACGAGAAAGAGAGGCGAGTATATCTATGGCCGGATAATGATACGCCTGGGCCAGCTTCCGACTTAATACAATATGCCCATCTAAAATACCTCGTACCGTATCGGAAACCGGCTCATCCATATCATCACCTTCAACTAGAATCGTATAAAACCCGGTAATGGTCCCTTTCTCAGAGTTTCCGCAACGCTCCAGCAGCTTCGGCAGTATGGAGAACACCGAGGGTGTATAGCCGCGAGTTGCTGGGGGTTCACCTAATGTCAGGCCGATTTCACGTTGAGCCCGGGCAAAACGGGTTATCGAATCAAACAGCAACATTACATCCTGCCCTTGGTCGCGAAAGTACTCCGCTATGGCAGTTGCCACAAAGGCACCGCGCACACGCGCTAAGGGGCTGGTATCGCTAGTAGAAACCACCAATACCGACCGCTTGAGTCCTTCCTCCCCAAGGTCCTGTTCGATAAACTCCCGTACCTCCCGGCCGCGTTCACCGATCAGGGCAATTACATTTACATCTGCAGAGGTATTGCGGGCGGTCATCCCCAGGAGCGTAGATTTTCCAACACCGCTACCGGAAAAAATGCCAATACGCTGGCCTTTTCCGACCGGGGTCATTGCATCAATTGAACGTACTCCGGTGATCATTCTGTCTTCAATTGTTTTTCGGAACAACACGTTCGGAGGGGTGTTATTGGTAGAAGCCCCAACGGCAGATCCAATTGAGCCTTTTCCGTCAATCGGTTTGCCCATTGCATTCAGCACACGCCCCTTCAATTGGTCAGAAACCGGGACATTAAGGGCTTCGCCCATGGCAATCACCTGACAGCCGGGTTCGATGCCCTCCATCTGGTCAAAGGCCATCATCTGGACACTGGTTCCGTTGAAGCCGATTACTTCAGCGCCAACGGTTCTATCCTCGCCTGAAATAACAATTTGGCAGCTCTCTCCAACTACTACCTGTGGACCGTGGCTTTCGATCAGCAGACCCTTTACTTGCTTTACCGTTCCGGTGTATTTAATAGGGTCCATCTGCTGAACCATGTCACTGTACTTTTCAAACATATTCCCCTCCCAAGGTATGTTCTTCGCTGCTCAGTCTGCTATTCTCCCTTGGATCGTATCGGTGCGAGCTCTATTATTTTCTCTTCAATCTCCTGCAGTTGCGAGGAAATTCGGGCATCGATTTCTCCAAAATCTGTTTCTATAATACAGCCGCCCTTATCCACGGTGGAATCTTCCACCACAGTTACCGACTGTACATTATCTACCATCCGCATAAAATCTTTCACATGCTCGGTAGTGAGCTCCACATCCTCAAGATTCACCTTAATGAGAACCTCTCCTCGACTTTTTAGCTTGCGCAGGGCCTGAATTACATTGTTAATAACTACATTTTTCTGATTTTCAGAGATGACTTTCACCACTTTCTTTGTGATCATCAACACTAGGTTTACTAACTGGGTTTCAGATTCCTCAATAATTTCAGCACGCTTATCCAAAGTCTTATCTATGATATGGTGCAGTTGCTCGACCAGACGCTCGACCTCCGGTTTCCCTGAGGCAAACCCTTCTTCATGCCCGGCCTGATACCCCTCGTTATATGCATCCCGGCGGATCTTCTCAACTTCATTTTCCGCATCCCCGCGCATCTGAGAGGCCTCTTGCTGGGCCTCCTGCTTTATTCTCTCGGCTTCTTCCTCGGCATTTTGCTTTTCACGACGGACATCTTCGGTTTTTTTCTGAACTTCTTCAAATGCGTGCTGTTCGGCTTCCTTGACGATTTTTTCCGCTTCAGCTTTAGCCTCATCGAGCATTTTCTGTTTTTCATTATCCCAGTTGCGCTTGAAGGCTTCAGCCTCACGCTTCAGGTCGTCGGCAGTCGGGCCGGTATACTCCTCTACCGATTCAATTTCAACCTCATCGGCCTCTTCTTCAAACGGAGTTTCAAGTTCTACCCATTTTCCGGTGTGAGTTACTTCCTGAGCACGAAACACATTTTTAGCCATGGGCAACCTCCCCTATCTAAGCACAAAACTCTATTAAGAAAATAGCCGCATGAGACTATTTTCGTCGTTTCGGCAGCCGCGAAGCGGCCTGCGAAACTAAATTACCATCTCGTCTTCGCCGCCGCGGGCAACCACAATCTCGCCCTGCTCTTCCAGCTTGCGTATAGAGGCCACAATTTTCTGCTGCACCTCTTCTACGTCTTTCAGCCGTATCGGACCCATATATTCCATTTCCTCTTTCAACAGAGCTGCTGCACGCTTTGACATGTTGCGAAAAATCTTATCCTGCACTTCAGCCTCAACCCCTCGCAGAGCCTTCGCCAGGTCGTTGGTGTCAACCTCGCGCAGCACCTTCTGGATGGCCTGGTTATCAAGCAGCACGATATCCTCGAATACGAACATTCGCTTTTTAATCTCTTCAGCCAGTTCGGCGTCCTCTTCCTCCAGAGACTCAATAATAGTCTTCTCTGTAGTCCGGTCGACCAAGTTGAGAATCTCGACAATATTTTCCACACCACCTGCTGCTGTGAAGTCTTCATTAGAAAGAGTTGAAAGCTTTTTCTCCAACACACGCTCCACCTCACGCAGCACTTCCGGGCTGGTACGGTCCATAGTGGCAATTCGTCGGGCAACATCGGACTGCACCTCATGGGGCAAGCTGCCCAGGATATTGGAGGCTTTCTGAGGCTCCAGATACGCAAGAATCAGAGCAATGGTCTGGGGATGCTCCTGTTGAATAAAGTTCAGCAAGTGTGCAGGGTCGGTCCGACGAACAAAATCGAAGGGCCGTACTTGCAGACTGCTGGTTAATCGATTGATAATATCTACAGCTTTCTGACTGCCTAAGGACTTCTCCAACAACTCACGGGCGTAATCGATACCCCCGGAGGTTATGAAGTCCTGGGCCATCATCAACTCCTTAAACTCCTGCAGCACCTTATCTCGCTCTTCCGACTCAACATTATCTAGACGGGCTATCTCAAAGGTGAGGGTCTCAATTTCATCCTCACGCAGGTGTTTAAAAATTTCTGATGATATCTCCGAACCGAGGGTCACCAGAAAAATTGCGGCTTTTTGGCGGCCGTTCAGCTCCCGCTTCCCACCTCGTTTCTGAGAAGAGCCGGCGGCGGCTCCTTGTTGACCAGCTGCTTTTGCCATAATTTACTCCTCCGCCAGCCAGGTTCTTATAAGCTGCGCAACATCTTCAGGATGTTCCCTGGCCATATTAATGGCGTTTTCCTGCATCTCCATTCGGGCACGCTCCTCGACCGACATACCAACTTCCATGCCCTCTTCTTCCTCTTCAGCACTTCGCAGGGCAGCCTCACGGGCCATCTGGTGCTGTCGAGCAAGTTCCTCTTCGCGTAGGCGACGTCGACGTTCAATTTCCCGCGAAATCAACCTAAACACCACAAAAGCCACGATGATAATAACAACTCCGAGGATTGAATACAGCAATATCTGCTGCACCCGTTTCTGCCGGCGAAACTTCTCGTCCTCTTCCTCAAACTGACTGGTCCGGTCGAACTGCAAATGCTGTACTGTAATTGAATCGCCCCGCTCTCTATTGTAACCCACCGCATGCTCTAATAAAGTTTGGGCTTTTTCCAGCTGTTCATCGTCAACCGGAATGTATTCCCTGACTATCCGGCCTTCCTCATCAAGTTTTACCGTTCCATTTTCATTATACTTCTTTTCCCATATTCCATCGATAGCCACACCAACCGATATCCGATCTATCTCCCAAGGACTTTTCTCCTGATAGATATTACGGGTATTGACCTCTTCGTTCACAATCTCCGAACTGTTTTTGTACTCCCCAACCAGGTTATCAAGGTCCTTATAGGCGGGAGGTGTCTGCCCTTCCTGTCCAGGGGGGCCCTCAGGATTAAAACCGGTGCCCTTAAACTCCTCATTTACAATTTCCTTGGACCGCGGTATCGAAAGCACATACTCACGCTCACTAAAGGGAGTATTGGGATTGTCCGGAACCGTAGTAATCGGATAGTGCTCCTGGGTTTCTACCGTCTCTTTTCGAAAGTTAAGGCTCATGTCAACTTTAAGGACACTCACCCGTTTAGCCCCAAAAATTTGGGAAAGCTCCTTAAAAATTTGCGATTTATACTTATTTTCAAGCAGCGCCTTTTGATCAAGTTGCCGCTTTGAAAGTTCGAGCCGATCAAATTCTGCCATATTTTCAAAATCGTTCAGCACCATTCCGTTGTGGTCGGAGATGACTACGTTCCTATCTGACAAGCCTTCTACTGCGAACATAACCAGCTTCTCAATCCCCTCTATCTTCTTCCGATTTTCTATAATGTCACTCCCCGGACGTGGGGTGATAATGACAGAGGCGGTTACCGGTTCCTGATCCTCCTGGAACAGAGTGTCCTCAGGCAGCACCAGTGTAACTTGAGCTGAATCTACGTCCTGCAGCGATTCGATATGCTGTTCCAGGTTCTGGGTGATAGCCTGGCGCAAGTTCACGTTCCTCTCGAAGTCCGTGACACTCCAGCGGTCCATCTTAAACACATCCCAGGGGCTGGCTTCCTGCGGAATAAGATCCTCCCGCATTAATACTGTTACCATTCGCTGGGCAGTACGCCGGTCCTCAACATACACGCGTCCTTCCTCGGTTATGCTGTGCTGTACACCTTCCTCGTCGAGTCGAACAGAGATGCGGTTCAGTTTCTCCTGATCGGTTATCGGCGCGGTGATAAGTGGAACCATGCTCGGGCTGGCGCTGAAATTTACCAACAGCACTATCCCGACTATTGAGACGAGCACTACGGTAAAAAGAATACCCTTCTGTACAAGCGAAAGCTTGCCCCACAGGTTTTTAATCTGCGTAATTGTTTTCTGAAAAAATTCGTTCATTTCCCCTCCCAAAAAGAACGATCACATCACTTTATCGCAAGTTTGAAATCTCCCTGTAAGCCTTCAACGCTCCATCGACGACAGACTTTGTCAGCGATACTGCAAAGTTTGCTTTGCTCATTGCAATCGTCACATCGTGTGCATCTACACTATCAGGGTCGGTAATAAATTGTTGACTCAACTGCGTGCTTTCCTGGGTAAGACTATTCGCTTCCTGCAGTTTATCAAACACCATCTTTCCAAAATCAAGTTTTTCGCTCCCTTGCTGTTGCGGCTGGGTAAGTTTTCCCGTCATATGCCGGGAGTTTGTTAGTTCCAGCGGAACAATATGACCACTCACCTGGCTTGAAAACATATTTGACATTTAGTTACTCCTCCCTCGGTATAATCATCTTCCAATATTAAGAGCGCCCTGAAACATGGTCTTCGCTCCATTTATCACAGCGACGTTCGCTTCATAAGAGCGGGATGCCGAAATCATGTCCACCATTTCTTCGACCACATTCACATTCGGCATTTCTACATACCCCTGTTGCGGACCGGTTTTAATTGCATCCGGATGAGTCGGATCATAGACCATTCGCGGTTTTGAATCGTTGTCCTTCTGAACCTCAACTATTCTTACCCCCTGGCCAACTCCGTTATCCAGTGTTTTTGGCTGAAAGGGACTCCGCCAGTAAGGCTGACTGACCCGTGGTCGAAATATAACCCGACTACGGCGGAACGGTCCGCCTTCAGGAGTACGGGTGGTATCGGCATTGGCGATATTATTGGACACTACATCGAGACGAGTCCTCTGTGCCGTTAAGCCGGAGGATGCTACATTAATACTACTGAATAAGCCCACTGTTTACCTCCATTACCGTAGTACCAGATTAACCCGCTTAAATTGCTCAGAAACGGATCTGGTTAACATGTTATAGCGCAGCTGATTTTGCAGGAGCAGCATACTCTCCTCTTCCAGGTTCACATTGTTCCCGTTGTTATCGGTTTGGGACAGGTAATCCAATACCCGCCGGGGTTTCACTTCCCGGTAGTTCTGCACTTTATCAAAGGGAATATGTTTGGGATGCGTCAGGAACGCCTTCGGCTTGGCTCCCTTTTCGGAATCCAGAGCCCGCTTCAATTCAGACTCAAAGTTTACTGTCGTTCGCTTGAAGTTAGGGGTGTCGGCATTTGCGATGTTATTAGCACTCACCTGATGACGCAGCATTGAAGCATCCATTGTTCTATGCAGAATATCGAGGGTTTTCCCAAAGCTATTATTCAAAAACACCCTGTACTCTCCTTTTTACTGCGGACATCTCCAAAAACCGAAAGTTTTTGAAGGGCCCGGGTTTTCTAACTTCTAGTTTCGACACATTCACCTCGCTCACTTAGTAACTTCTCCTCAAAAAACCTTTATAGAATGTAGCGTGAAAGATCCTGGTCTTGCACAATATCCTGCAGCCTTTCATTTACATACTCCGGTGTAATCGGTATTTTCTGCCCTTCAAGCTCCGGGGCATTGAAAGATATATCCTCTAACAGCAACTCCATTATCGTCTGCAGCCGACGGGCACCGATATTTTCGGTTTTCGAATTCACATCGGCAGCAATCTCACTTATCCGCTTTAAGGAGTCGTCGGAAAAATCAAGTTCAACCCCTTCGGTTTTCAAAAGTTCGCGGTACTGTTTGGTGAGGGCGTTTTCCGGTTCGGTCAGAATCCGGAAAAAATCCTTATCAGAGAGGTCTTCAAGCTCTACCCGCAGGGGAAACCGACCCTGCAGCTCCGGAATCAGGTCCGAAGGCTTGCTCATGTGAAAGGCACCTGCTGCAATAAATAAAATATGACTGGTATCTATCAGCCCGTATTTAGTATTGATTTTGCTGCCTTCTACAATCGGCAGAATATCGCGCTGTACCCCTTCACGGGATACATCCATACCACCGCGGCCTTCTTTGACTGCCACCTTATCTATTTCATCGATAAAGATAATGCCCATCTGTTCAACCCGCTCACGGGCAACATCAGCGGCACTCTCGTCATCGATCAACTTATCCATTTCCTGGTCCAATAGAATTTCGCGGGCATTTTTAACCGATACCCGTCGTTTTTTCTTGTTTCCCCCAAAGATATTTCCGAGGTTTCCAAAATTCATATTCATCTCTTCAAAACTCTGTCCGGAAAAAACTTCAATTGAAGGGGACTTGGACCCGGAGGTCTCAACCTCGACCATCTTATCGTCCAGTTTTCCGTCTCTCAGCATTTTTCTAAATTTTTCCCGGGTAGTCCCGCCGCTGTCAGAGCTCCTCTCGGAGCCGTTTTCAGTGCCGTCGCCGACATAGATCACATCGGAAGATCCTGCCCCTCCAGCCGCCGGAGTGTTGTCGCTTTTATCACTGCTGGATCCGCCTTTTTTCACCCCCGGCAACAGCAAGTCCAGCACAGATTCCTCTGCGCGCTTTTCCGCCTCTTCGCGCACTTCTTCAGCCATTTCGCTTTTTACCATTGACAGGGCTACGCTCATAAGGTCGCGCACCATCGACTCGACATCCCGCCCCACATACCCTACTTCTGTGTATTTGGTAGCTTCAACTTTAATAAAGGGGGCACCGCTGAGTTTTGAAAGGCGGCGGGCGATCTCGGTTTTACCGACTCCGGTTGAACCGATCATGATGATGTTCTTCGGAGCAACTTCGTCCCGCAGATCATCCGGCAGATTACGGCGCCGAACTCTATTACGCAGGGCTATTGCCACCGACTTTTTTGCTTTCTCTTGTCCGATAATGTATTTATCTAAGGCTTTGACTATCTCTTTTGGTGTAAGTGAGAACAACGACTCTATCATTTTAGTTCCTCCACGGTAAATTGATCGTTGGTGTAAATACAGATGTGGGCAGCAATCTTCATTGCCCGTTCAACTATTTCTCGAGCGCTTAATTCGGCAGTATCCAGGTACGCCAGAGCCGCCGCATATGCATAATTTCCGCCGGATCCGATGGAAATCACTCCTCTTTCCGGTTCAACTACATCTCCGGTACCGGATATCAACAAGGTCTTATTCTTGTCGGCCACCAGCAGCATAGCTTCCAGCTTACGCAGCATCCGGTCGGTACGCCATTCTTTTGCTAATTCGACTGCGGCACGGGTAATATCGCCATTGTATTCTTTTACCTTTCCTTCAAACCGCTCAAACAGGGTAAACGCATCGGCGGTTGCCCCGGCAAAACCGGTTAAAATTTGACCGTCGTACATACTACGTACCTTACGAGCGTTCCCTTTCATTACTGTCTCGCCCAGGGTTACCTGACCGTCACCGGCCATGGCGACCTCATTTCCCTTGCGGACAGCCAAAATCGTTGTTCCGTGAAAATTCTTATCGTTTTCCATGTGGATGAGCCTCCCTATAAACCTTTTTCAGCTTCTCTAACCCCACGTGCGTGTAGATTTGCGTAGTTGATACGCTTGAGTGCCCGAGCATCTCCTGTACCATACGAATATCCGCGCCCTGATCGAGAAGATGTGTAGCAAAACTGTGGCGGAAGGTGTGGGGCGAGACCTTCTTTGAAATACCACTGCGCTGCATGTATTTGTTGATAATAAGAGCCATACCGCGCGCAGTTAAACGGGTACCCTTTAAGTTTATAAATAGAGCCCCTGTTTCATCAAGTGAGTTTCTTGCAATATACTGCCCGCGCATATCAAGATAATATGACAAGGCGGCCTGAGCCGGCCTGCCTACATAGACATAGCGCTCTTTATTTCCCTTTCCAAGTACTCTAATTGACTTTTTTCCTCGTTGGACATCCGAAATATCCATTGCAGAGATCTCTGCAACTCGACATCCGGTCGAATAAAGTAGTTCCAGCAGAGCCCGATCACGGGAACCGTTAAACGAATCATCGGGCATGGCAAGAAGCTTGTCGACTTCGGTTCCGCTCAACACCTGCGGAAGTTTCCTCCCGCTGGAGCTGCTTTTAATATGCTCAAACGGGTCGACCCCAGTTATCTCAAACTGTACGGCGTAGTGATACAAGCCCTTTACCGCCGACAATGCGCGATTAATCGAACTTCCACTCAGGTTGTCTCGGTGCAAGCTGCCCACAAAGGCACGCACATCAGCCGGTCGCAGCTGTGTCCATTCACTCTCCCGATCAACGACAAAGCCCTCAAAGCGGTTAAGATCGCTTTGGTAGGCACGAATACTATGAGTCGAAAGCCCTCGAACCGATTCTAGGTAATGGATATAGTCAGTTAAAACTTCCTGCAGTTTCATCCAACCCTCCGATACCATAGGCCGTCAAATCTAAGAAGATGTCCCTCCAGCTCTTCCTCAAGCCGCCGGCTTGGGGAGAACCTGTCCGGTTGCAGTGTCTCAAGGCGTTCGTCCATCGGTATCCGCCACGCATTAAGTATTTTTTGTGCATCTACAATCAGCATGCCTCCCTCATCGGATAAGCGCAATGCGCCGGCGCCTCGTCGACCGTAGGTGCCGGCAGAATGCACATACACTTCCCTATCCTGGTCAAGTGCATGATCGGCGGTGATGAGGGCTCCCGATTTTTCAGGGGCCTGCACAACCACCAGTGCCCGAGCAATTCCGCTTATAATTCGGTTCCGTTCCGGAAAACGGAATCGGCTGGCCGGAGTGTAAGGAGGATATTCACTGATCAGCGCCCCTCCATTTTGAAGTATTCGCCCAGCGAGCTCGCGGTTACTTGAGGGATAGACCCTATCAATTCCATTTCCCATTATCGCCACAGTCTGCTGCTGGACCTTGAGGGCACCCCAATGAGCCGCAGCATCAATGCCGGCGGCTAAGCCGGAGATTATCGGCAGGCCCGCCAAACCCAGTTCCGCCGCCAATGAAAAGGCGGCTTTACGCCCCGCGGGAGTTGGCTGCCGGGTTCCCACAATCGCAACCGCCGGGCGATCCTGCTTCGGAAGGGTACCTCGGACATACAGCATATATGGGGAGTCGGCCATTTGGCGAAGTAAAGGCGGATATTCACGGTCCCAATAACTGACAGCCCGTGCTCCGGAACGCTCCACATCCTCGGCAATTTTCCGGGCTCGGCGGACCAATTCGGCATTGGCCGGGTTGTTATGAGAAATCCCCTGTGTAGTCATCTGTATCATTTCAAAAAGACTTGTCTGTTCAAACTCTTCTATGGAAGAGAGGTAGAATCCCAAGGCGATACGATCCCGGGGTATAATGCCCTTTATGAGGCTTATGGCAATGGAAAGAATATCAGCCATTATAACCTCCCCCCAGGAGCTGTTCCCGGTTTTCCCGGGCCCGCTGCTGCATAGTCGCATCTTCAGTCTCTTCTAGTATCTGATCGTAAATTTCGATTGCCTCTTCATAGCGATTCTGTCTCACTCGAATCGCCGCGAGGAGGAAACGGGCCTTTTGACTGCCGGGACGCACTTCAAGAGCCCGCTGTACGTACTCCTCAGCTTCCAGAGCCCGGTCAAGTTCAAAAATATAGAGCACCGAAAGGGCATAGAGGGCTTCAAAGTAGTTACGCTTAAGTTCAGCTGCCCGCTGATAATGGTAGGCCGCATCTTCTAAACGGGAGATCCGCTGGGCTTCACTCGCTTGTGCCCCTACTGTTTGAGCACTGGCTAAACCCGTATAGTACTGCACTACATGGTTGTTCGGGTATATCTCCAGAGATTTCAGAAAGTACTCCCGGGCCGGTCCGTACATCTCCTGGTCCATATACTCGAGGGCCAGCATCTTGTAATAGATACCGAGCTTGCCCGTCTCTTCAACCAAGTCCTGAACCTTATCCGAAAAACGCTCTACATGGTCCTCCAGTTCAGCAACTCTTTGAGTATCTACCTCTTCACCGCTGTACTGACCTGTCTCGGTGTTCATCAGTCTGTTGAGGATTCTCTTTTGCTCTTCATTGCAGCCCGTGAGCACCATAGCTGCCGCAACTACTAGAATAACTACCGCTTTTATACGCATCATGGGGTATGCCTCCTAGTAGTACTAGAGGGGAAACTCTGCTCCGGGGCTTCAGAACCTCGCGGATGTAAAGCAGCATGTACTTGCCGCAACTCCTCATTCTCTACATGGGTATATATCTGGGTGGTTCCGATATCAGCATGCCCTAAAAGGGCCTGTACCGACCGCAAATCGGCTCCCCCCTGAAGCAAATGAGTAGCAAAAGAGTGTCTCAAAGTGTGTACCTTGGCTTCAATCCCTGCCCTTTCACAGATCTGCTTAAACCGCTTCCAAATTCCTTTCCTGGAGAGGGCAGTTCCCCGCATACTCAGAAACAGGCTATCCTCAATTCGGTTGCGTTTTAACATATGCGGTCGTGAAAGCTGCAGATACTGTCTAATCCAATAGACGCCATGATCCCCTACCGGGACAATCCTCTCCCGATTGCCCTTCCCATGTACCCGAGCTACGCCCTCGGCAAGAAAAACTGAACCGACCTTCAATTCTGCAGCCTCGGAGATCCTCAAACCGCAGGAATAGATTACTTCAAACAAAGCTCGATCCCGCAGCCCATAATGGCTGTCCAATTGAATTGCCTTGAAGAAAGCCTCGACCTCTTCCCGGGTCATCACATCCGGAAGAGGAGCCGAGCGCCGGGGCGAGTCGATTTGTCCGGCGGGATTATCAACCCGATACTCCTCCTGCAGCAGAAATTTGAAAAACGAGCGCAAGGCGCTGATCGTTTTTGCCAGAGTGCGGTGATCAACTCCACCCTGTCGACGGTGGGTGATAAAATCAAGCAGATCGAGGGTCTGCACGCTCTTCAAGCTGCATGCAGCTTCAGTGCACCAATCAGAGAGGAAACGGATCTCCCGCATATAGGTCTCACGGCTAAGGGGGGCAATCTGCGCCGTGGAACTGAGGAAATCTTCGTATTCTCTAATGAGCACCTGATTTTCCATGCTTACTGCTCGTTCTCTCCCGAGGCTTTTTTGCCTCGCAGAACCGTCGGTATACCTAAATCGTGATCGCCGGAATTACGACCGCTCAGAAAACCACCGGAGGTGTTGCGATTGAGCCCCTTTTGCAGATTCAACCACTCTTTATATTTTATGATCTCATCCTGCGGCTCCTGGGATGCCTCTTCATCCACCGTCACCGACTGACTATGAAAACCGGTAGCAACTACAGTAACCTTTACCTCGTCTTCTAAATCGCTTTTGATTGATTGACCGGGAATAATAAGGGCATCGTCGTCCGCGTTGGCAGTAATTATTTTTACTACCTCCTCGTACTCGCTAAGCGACAAATCTTCTCCGCCGGTTACATTGACTAAAATTCCCTTGGCACCCTCAATATGAGCATCTTCCAAAAGGGGATTATTGATGGCATTGGTCGCCGCATCCACCGCCCGGTTATCGCCGTGTCCCACACCGATACCCATTAGAGCATCGCCGCGGCCTTTCATAATTGTACGTACATCGGCAAAGTCGATATTGATCTCACCCGGTTCGGTAATTAGCTCAGAGATACCCTGTACACCCTGACGCAGCACATCGTCGGCCATTAGAAAGGCCTCACGGATTGGAGTTCGCCGCTCAACTATTTTGAGGAGATACTGATTGGGAATAGTAATCAGGGTGTCAACTTCATTCCGGAGCTTCGCGATGCCTTGGTCAGCCAGCTTCATTTTCTGCCGCCCCTCAAAGTCGAAGGGTTTCGTCACCACAGCTACCGTCAGTGCCTCCAGCTCACGGGCAATCTGTGCGACAATCGGAGCGGAACCTGTCCCGGTACCACCACCCATTCCGGCAGTAATAAAGACCATGTCCGCTCCCTGTAGAGCATTTTTGATCTCCTCTCGTGACTCCTCTGCGGCTTTTTCTCCAACATCCGGAACCCCTCCAGCGCCTAAGCCACCGGTAAGCTGAGAACCAATTGGAAGCGTAGTACGGGCGTTTGACCGTTGCAGTGCCTGCATGTCGGTATTAACCGCAATAAAATCTACCTTTTTTAAACCGGATGTGATCATGCGGTTTACCGCATTACTTCCACCGCCACCTACTCCAATTACTTTAATAACCGTAGGCTCTATCTGCTCTTGTGTGTGTTCGTCTATTATTTCGATTTGCATTGCCCCCTCCCGAGCATAGTTTTGAAAATATTTTTTCTAGCGGGATAGTACGGAATGCACTAACCCTTGTGCACTCCGTATTGTCCCGACACTCATTTTCGCATCGCTTCTATGAACTCATAGGAACTCCTTGAACCAGTTCTTTAGTTTTCCCATCATTCCGTCTCCACTGCGCTTGCCCGGCGATACATGTCCGCCTTCCGCCTCCATAATTTCGGAGGCATACAGCACAAGCCCAACACCTGTTGCATACACAGGACTCTGATATACATCGGACAAGCCGCCCACCTTTACCGGATACCCGATACGGCCGGGTATTCCGAATACCTCCCGCGCCAGTTCAGCAGTTCCCGGCAGTTGTGCTCCCCCGCCGGTAATTACCACACCACCGCCGAGGTGCTTATCAAAACCCTTCTTCTCAAGCCGACTGCGGATCATTGTAAAAATCTCCTCCATCCGCGGTTGAATAATTTTACATATCTCCTTGCGCGGGATTGAAGCTGAAGGCCACCCACCGACCCCCGGGATAATTACTTCCTCCTCAGTGTCAATCATCGGCATGAAGGCACAGCCGGCCTCTTGCTTGATCTTCTCCGCAGCTTCAAAGGGTGTTTTCAGCATGATCGACACATCGTTGGTTACTTGTCCTCCACCGATCGAAAGCACATCGGTGTAGTACGGAGCACCTTCAGAGTACACCAATATATCAGTAGTCCCGCCGCCAAGATCTATCAGCAGCACCCCAAGTTCTTTCTCCTCTTTAGAAAGGACCGCTTTTCCCGACGCCAGTGACTGTAGTACAATATCCTGAACCCGAAAACCGGCTCGATTTACACACTTCAATAGATTCTGTGCGCTGGTCACGGCGCCGGTAATTATATGCACTTCCGCTTCGAGGCGGATGCCGATCATGTCCAGAGGATCTTTAATGCCCCCCTGGTCATCAACAATAAACTCCTGCGGAATTACATGTATAACCTCACGGTCCATTGGAATTACAATCGCTTTGGCGGCATCGATTACACGCCCTACATCATTACGGTTTATCTCCCGCCCCTTACCGGTTACCGCAACCACTCCGCGTGAATTAATCCCTTCAATATGGGCTCCGCCTATACCGGTTACCACTTCCTGTACCTCACGGCCCGACATCATCTCGGCCGCTTCAATAGCCGCATGCACCGAACGGAGAGTAGACTCTATATTCACCACTACACCGCGACGGAGACCTTCGGACGGACTTGTGCCGACGCCGGTAATCTGGATAAAACCGTTCTCGTTCCACTCTCCGATAACAGCACAGACCTTATTTGTTCCAATATCAAGTCCGACAATCATATCTTTTGCAGGCACCTATTCCTCCCCCACTCGGTATACAACCTCATCTGTCCTGAAATCGATCTCCTCAATGGTTGCTTCCATACCTTTATCTGCTACCACATCCAATACCAATACAATATATTTCATCAATTCTTCGGTGAGAGCAGGACCGGTCCGCACCCTTACCTGGTATTGTGAAGGAAATAGCACTACTTCGTAATCGGTTGCGTTCTTTTTAACGAATTTCACTTCGGAAATCAACCGATAGAGGGCTGGATTCTCTACCTGCAAACGGCTCAAATCCTCCAGAAAATTGGTGAGCACCTGCGGCAATTGCATTCCGTCCTTATAAACAGGAACATCTATACCGGAAATTATCGGCAAATCTAAAAATTCAACTCCCTTGGAACGAAATATAATTCCGGAGGAATCGACGTAAGTGGGTACCATTCCACCGGCATCTAAAATAGTAAGAGCTGCTAAGGGCTGCCGTTCGATAATAGCTATATTCAAACTGTGGGGAAACTCCTTGCTGACTTCAGCACTCTTTATTAATGGAACTCGTTCCAAGCGCGCTGAGATTAACTCCGGTTTCACATCGAAGAAATAAGTGCTCCCCTCTACCGCTGCAATTGAGAGCAGTTCTTCATTGGTATAGGGAAAATCACCGGCAGCCTGAATACTAATTTTGTTTACTACTAAATACGGTGCTATCAGCACATGATATACGATCTCAGCCAACAATAGAAAAGCTAATATAGCAATAATAAAGGTAAACAGGCGCCGTAAATCTCGCTGGTCTCGCTCCACCCGTCGCTGAACACGTTGATCCTGAATAGTGCTGTGCTGGGGCTGGTAATTTTTATCGGAATTCTTAAATAATGCGATGCTACTCATAACTCCCCCCTTGCGGATGCGGGAGCATTCCGAGACAAATTAAGCAATAAGCCGGCCATTATCAAACTTATCACCATCGATGAGCCACCATGCGAGAAAAAGGGAAGTGGAAGCCCGGTGGCCGGTACCATTCCTACCACTACTGCCATATTGACCAGGGCCTGAAATACGAGGCAGCTCGTAAGACCGAGGGTGAGCATAAAACTAAAACGGTCACTTGGCTCATACTGAAGAGCTAAAGAGTAACCGCGCACGGCCAGGGCCAAAAACAGAACTACTGCAAAAACAACTCCAACAAATCCCATTTCCTCGGCGAACACCGCGAAAATAAAATCAGAATGGGCTTCCGGAAGGCCGCCGAACTTCTCAGTTCCCATCCCGAAACCTCGACCCCAGAAATCCCCGGATGCCAGTGCGTGTCTGGCGGCTATTACCTGATATCCAGTACCTATAGGATCGCTGTTCGGATCCAAAAACGCAATCACCCGCCGCACCCGGTACTCCTTTGTAAGCACCAGCATAGAGGCCAGAGGCAGGACCATTGAAAATAAAAACAAAAAATAGCGAAATTTTATTCCCGCTACAAAAAAGAGCAACAGAGAGACAATTATCACAAACAAGGCTGTCGAAAAATCGTTCTGCAGATAAATCAAAGCGGTAAACAAAAAGACCACCAGAAGGGGCGGAATAATTGAGTTGACCACATCATCGAGCCGTTCGCCCTTCTTTGAAAGTATGGCGCTTAGGTAGATCACCAAAGTGAGCTTTGCTAGTTCCGAAGGTTGAAAGGTATACCCGCCAATGCTAAGCCAGCGATTAGCCCCCATAATGCTGTGTTTCAGGCCAGGAATGAAGGTAGCTGCCAGCAAGGTTAGCGTAAGTACCAACAGTAAGGGGGTTTTATGAACCAACCCCTGCAGCGGTATTCTTGATGAAATAAAAGCCAAAACAACTCCCACCCCGACAAAGGCAATTTGCCGATAAAAGAAGTGAAAGGGGTCGTCGAAGCGCTTACCCCCGTAATAGTATGAGGCGGAAAAGAGCGTCCCTAGACCAATTCCTACAATAAGTATGAACAGGATCAACAGAGTCGTGTCGTGGCGCTCTTCTTTTACTCTTTCAGCATAAAATCTATCATTCATCATTGTATCTTTAGGGTTGAAAGACTCAAAATGGTGAACAGGGTACCTAATATCCAAAACCTGATAACCACTTTGCTTTCCGCCCACCCTTTCAATTCAAAATGGTGATGCAGCGGGGCCATTTTAAAAACCCGCTTCCCCCGCAACTTATATGAGACTACCTGAATAATTACCGACAGAGCCTCTAATACAAATACTCCCCCGATTACAATCAGAAGGATTTCCTTTTTCAACACAAGGGCTAATACCCCAATTACCCCTCCAATTGCCAAACTGCCGGTATCGCCCATAAAGACCTCAGCCGGGTGAGAGTTAAACCACAAAAAGCCAATACTCGCCCCCACCAAGGCTAATGTTAAAATCGTAAGCTCACCTGTTCCTGCCAGATAGGGAATCTGCAGGTATTCAGAATAATCCATGCGGCCGGTAATATAGGTGAGTATCGCAAAGGTTATTCCCACCAGAACTACCAGTCCTATCGCAAGACCGTCCAGGCCATCAGTAAGGTTCACCGCATTGGAAGTACCCACCAGCAATACAACTCCAAAGGGAATATAAAAATAAGACATATCGAGAACCGCATGCTTAAAAAAGGGAATATACAGCAAGGTAGTATGCTCGTTTCCATAGATATACAGCAGCACCACAATTATCAGTGCCACCACAGTTTGCCCAATAAACTTAACCCTGGCATGCATGCCGTCGGAACTCTTGCGGAAAATCTTCAAATAATCATCGACAAACCCAATACCGCCAAACGCAATCATAGAAAACAGAAGCAGCCAAGTATAGGGGTTGTTGAGATCCTGCCATAAGAGTGTTGCTATCGTAACGGAGATCAGAATAAGCAGACCTCCCATTGTCGGAGTCCCCGACTTTACAAGATGGGTCTCCGGACCGTCTTCCCGCACCTCTTGTCCGGCTTTTAGACGCTGCAGTTTGCGAATAAGCGGACGCCCGAATACAAACGAGACCAGCAGTGCCGTCATTGCAGCATATGCCGAGCGGAAGGTGATGTACTGAAAGATGTTGAAGCCACTAAAATATTTTACCAACGGCAAAAAAAGTTCCGGAAACACACGCCCTCCTAAGGATTTTCCTGAGTTCTAAATTTTTTCTCTATATGGGGTACCAGCCTTTCAAGCTCCATAGAACGGGAACCTTTTAGCAACACGGTATCCCCCGGCTGCACAAATTCGGACACCCACTGGACTAACTCGCCGTACTCAGTAGTATGCTGTAATCTGTTATGGAATCCCTGCTGCTGAGCCTCCTGATATGCAAAGCGCATCTCTTCACCAAACAAAAAAACCGCCTCCGCATCAATAGCGGCAATAGCACTTCCCACCTTTCGGTGTGAAGCCTCCGCTTTCGTGCCTAGTTCCTTCATTGCCCCCAACACAACAATCAACCGACCAGAGACCCCATCCTGCAGAGTACTGAGAATCGCGTTCACCGATTCGGCATTGGCGTTGTAGGAGTCCTGAATGATGGTGGTAGCCCCTTCTATAATCTGACTACGCCCTTCCAAGGTCTCATAGCTTTCTAAACCAGCCTTTACCTGTGCAGGGCGAGCACCAAGGGTGCGAGCAACCTGAATAGCCGCCAGGGCATTATTCAAGTTATGTATTCCCGGCAGCTTCAACTCGATCGATATGTTGTCATAAGTGATTGTCCACCCCTTTAGCCCCCGACTCACGGTATTAAACAATCCCACGGTAGTTTCCGGTCCAAACGGAACTAAAGGTGCCCGGCATATCCGCGTAAAGTAGCTTTTCCACTCAAAGGTCTCAGGGTAAAAACCAATTCCGTCGGCCGGCAGCCCGGCAAACAGACTCCCCTTTTCCCTTGAAATTCCTTCCTGACTCGCCAATAAGCCGATATGGGCGGTTCCTATATTGGTTATCACTGCATACTGAGGCTGCAGAATATCCACCATTGTCTGCATTTCACCGACGCGGTTGATCCCCATTTCAAACACTGCAAAATGGTGCTGTTCCCGCACTTGAAACACCGATAAAGGCAAGCCAATATCGGAGTTAAGGTTGCCTTCGTTTTTCACCGTCGAAACTAGCTCCTTAAGAATCGAGGCTAAGAGCTCCTTGGTGGTTGTTTTTCCATTGCTGCCGGTCACACCAATTTTCATAAGTTGTGGAAATCCCTTCAGATACTCTGTAGCCAATAGCTGCATAGCCCGCAAAGGATTTTCATGTGCCAAAATCGGAACCTGTACGTCGTGGAGATCTCGGCCATACTCCTCGGTGTTGATAAAACCTTGTGAAAGCAGCACCGCTGAGGCGCCATTTTCCACAGCCTGTCTTATATACCGATGCCCGTCAGTTCGCTCGCCCTTAAGAGCCACAAATAAAAAGTTCCGCCCCACTTTTCGTGAGTCGGTGGCAACGCCGGAGATACAGGCGCTGTGAATTTTACTGCCTTCATAGACCAGCGTGCACTGGGCCATTTCGGCAGCCTCCCGTACGGAAAAAAGCCTATCCATCAGGCTTCTCCTTCGTTCCCAGAACAATTCTCAATACTTTTGAGTCCGGCTGCTGCTGCTTAAGATCCAGACTATTCCGGGCGAGTTCCGCAATTCGTTTTGGTGAACTTAGAATTGCAATATTCGCTATTTTGCGCTTATTAATTTCAAACAGTTCTGTCTGCTTTGCCTGCAGTTGTGTTATTTCTCTTTCAAGCTGTTGATAGCGGTACACCTGGTGTACCGACAGAAAGAACATCATCGGGACACTTACAGCCATAACTATTAATACCAGTTTTTTCATCTCAGCGCTCCTCATCCATCAGTTTTTCAGCAACCCTCAATTTGGCGCTCCGTGAAGGGGCATTTTGATCGACCTCATCATCTGACGGTTGAATAGGCTTCTTTTGAATCAGCTTTACAACTGCCTGCCCCCCACATTTACATATCGGCCATTCCGGCGGACAAGTGCAGGTTTGACTCTTCTTTTGTAGAAACTGTTTTACGATTCTGTCTTCCAAGGAATGAAAGGATATTACTCCTATCCTTCCACCGACCTTTAACACTCCTAGGGCATCCTCTAAAACCGAGTTCAGACGGGCAAGCTCTCCGTTGACCATTATCCGCAAGGCCTGAAAAGAACGGGTAGCCGGATGGATGCGACCATAACGGTATTTGGCTGGTACCGAAGATTTTATAAGCTGGGCCAGTTCGGCACTGGTTTCGATACTGCTTTTCGCTCTCTCACGGACAATAGCAGCAGCAATCATTCGTGAATAGCGTTCTTCACCGTATTCAAAAAAGATTCTCGCCAGTTCCTTCTCCGGATACGTATTGATAATATCATAGGCAGAAATTTCCAGGGTGGTATCCAGACGCATATCCAGGGGTTCCTCTTTTTGAAAGGAGAAGCCTCTGCCAGCCCGCTCGTAATGAAATATTGAAATGCCAAGATCGAAAAGGATTGCATCAGGCCGCTCACCTCCCAGTGGATACTCGCGGAAGAAGGTGTTGAACCATGTGTTGTACAACCGTACCCGTGCTTTGAACGGTTCTAGTCGCTGTCGTGCAATTTCCAAGATGTGTGCATCGGCATCAAGACCCACTAGTTTGATGCCGGGGTTTTCTTGCAGTACCAGCTCTGAATGCCCCCCCTCGCCGAGGGTACAGTCTATAAACAGGCCTTCGCCTTGGGGTGGTACTAGGTACTGTAAAACTTCCTGTTGAAGTACGGAATAATGCACGGTATCCATGAGCAACCCGATGTGTCTCCTTTTCAATCTGCTTTCTATTTCCAGCCTGTCTCTACTTACTGTAGGGACAGCAGCTCTCCCAATTCTTCAGCGGCTTCCATGAAGTCAGTCTCGCTCTCCTGCAGATATTCAGCATACGCATCAATATCCCAGAGCTCCATATAGCTGTCGATTCCAAGTATGACAGCCTCGCCCTTCAGCTTCATTTCGGCTGATTCACGCAAGGTAGGGGGAATCGAAATTCTGCCGCTTTTATCTATTTCGCACTCCTGGGCCGGCGCAATAATTCGCCGCTGCAGCAGGCGGGTTTTGGACTTAAACATTGATGATGAACCCATGATGCTATCAGAGATTCTACGCCACTGCTCGGGGGGAAAAAGCCACAGGCACTTATCTACCCCTCGGGTAAGAATTAGTGTGGAACCGGCAACTTCAGTCCGCAACCGTGAAGGTAATAAGAGTCTGCTTTTATCATCTATAGAGTTGTGGTATTCACCCATCAACATACTTTTACCACTTTCTCCTATATTTTCCCACTTTTACCCACCTTTATACTACATACTATCGCATAAGAAAATGATGTCAACTGAGATTTTTTATATTAAAGTGAAAAGTAAAAGATGCCGATAATATGTACTTTACATGCGTTAAGTGCTTTGGAGGTAATGGATGTTCATGGAGAGTAATTTTCTTGTGTACCCGGAAGGTGAAACTCAGGAGATAGAATTCAAGCTGCGATTTAACCAGATTGTGGATATGAACGGCCGGCCGGTTTCACTGCCCCTGGCCAGCCATAAAATGATTGTATACAAGGTCGTTAAAATTCAGAATAAAGAGATGAAAGGCGAAACCGCACACTATTATCACTTAGAACTTGTAAGGGGAGATGAACTGTTTTCACTTGCTGCCCGTTAAGCATATAGCAGCAGAAACTCAGGCTTGTGTCTGCTTTTTAGAAAATATTTTATAGTCAATATCCGGAAATAAATTATTCTTTTTCTCGATTGAAGTGAGCCACTCCGTATCCACCGTGTTGCGACAAAGGCGGTCATAAATATAATTAAAATTGTACAGATGCTCTTTTACCCGACGCTCAGCGTAGGGGACGGTAGTTCCGGTTTTCATAATGAAAGGCCAGTCCGAAGCCATCGCAAGCATAACTTCACGGGCTGCCTGGTTAAGAGTTCGGTGTTTTAAACCGTTTACCTCAGGATAGCGGCTTACAAGCTCCGACATCCGCTCGATCGCTTTATGTATATGACGATAAATCCAGTCGTTCTTCCCGTCCAGCCACACATCGGCATAGCCCTCATTCCCCCAGCTGGAGAAGGAAGGGCGACCGCGCTGGCAGGTTTTATGCTCCTTTAGATACTCAGCAGGGGTTGTGAGGCTGAGCTTATCACAATCCGCCACCTGTCGAATCACCTGCTCGAGCCACTGATTACCCTCGAACCACCAGTGCCCGAATAACTCTGCATCAAATGGGGCAATTATTAAGGGTGGCCGGTCCATAAGCCCCTCAAACTTCTTTAACTGACGTGTACGGTTATATACAAAGTTCTCGGCATGCTCTTTCACTTTGGCGTACGCTTTATCTGGGTCGTAAGGTCGCTTTTTGTCCGTTGAACCGGTAACAGAAAAATATTTATAACCGGTACACACCCGGACATCAGGTTCGTGAATATAGGGCCGAACATACTCAAGAGGTTCATCATAGCCAACATCTCGATAGAACTCACGATAATCCTCATCACTCGGATAGCCTCTGTCAGAGGACCATACTGCATCTGAGGAGGGATAGTCGCGACCGAAGGCATGCACGCCGTTTGGCAGCGTCAGAGGGGCATACACACCATAAGGTGTTCTTTGACTGGCAAACAAAATGCCGTGAGCGGCGGTAAAGAAATACTCAATATTGTTTTTACGGAGCACCTCTTCTATTCCGGGATAATACCCAAATTCCGGCAGCCAGAAGCCCTGGGGTTTCTTACCAAATTTACGGCTATGGTCAAGAACTGCCGTCTGCACCTGAGCTTCAAGTGCTTCGGGATAAGGTTGATAGAGCGGAAGAAAGGCGTGGGTAGCTGCAGTAGTAATTATCTCCAGATACCCCTCTTTTTCCAAGTTCTTGAAACCCCATAGTATGTTCTTATGATACAGCTCTTCAAAATCCTTAAGGTTTTGCTCAAATAACTGCTTGTACATTTTGGCGAGGGGATAAAACTCAGGGTCATTTTGTGTCCGGGCCAGCTCCTTCTCTCCAAGCTCTATCAGCCTTTTAAGATGATTTATGTAACGGGCCTGCAGTAATTCATCTGATAACATAGCAGACAATGTGGGACTGACTGACATGGTTAAACGGAAGGGAACCTCGTCCCGCTTAAGGCGGTTGCACATTCGCAGGAAGGGCAAGTATGTTTCTGAAATAGCCTCGTACAACCAGTTTTCTTCCAAAAACTTGTCATATTCCGGGTGCCGGACAAAGGGCAAGTGAGCATGGAGAACAAAACCTAAATATGCATTCATCAAAAATCCTTCTATTTTACTTCTCGGAAAACGCTACTTCTTTGTAGACGATACTTTTTTAAAGACGCTACTTCTCAGAAGAGGTTTCAAGTTCAATATTGTGGGTATCTAAGATTGAGATAATTCTGTGGGGAATTTCCTGGGATTCAACTGCTCCCTCTTCATAATTCCACAAACCCGAAAGCATCAGCATCATTGTATTGGGATCGTTATAAAATTCCTTCTGATTCCGGGCAAAATAACCCCGGGGGCTATGGACAGCATTTGAGGCTGCCATCAGACGCTCTTTGTGCATGACCCTGCAACGCAGGTCAACATAATAATCATTTCCGGTGCGGTTGAGATTGATGTACCAACTACGGTCCGCTTCTCCAATCGGAATATCAAAAAAGTCGTTTATATTGCTTTTCTCCGGGGTGTCTCCATTAAACTCATACACCCGCAAGAATAAGCCTTCAAAAAGAGGTTCCTCTTTCAAAGCATCTAATTGCGTCCTATTAATATCCCAATATGCATATACCCAATGGGGATCCCGTAATAGCAGCACAATCCGTGTGTCCGTATAGGTATCCGGAAGCGGGAATTCATCCTGGGTGAGCAAATCAATTTCTTCATCCCGAAGAATATCGTATTTTTTATGCTCCAATCGCATCGCTGAGTTATTGTTTAATTCACGCTCGTCACGATCTTCTTCTAGGGCCTCAAGAATGAGATCAACCAATTTTTCCCGTTGGGTATCATTATGATTGTAGATTCCCTCACGTTTTGCAATACCTTGTAGCTGCTCTTTGGAAAGAGACTGTAGCTTTTCTCTTGTCATATAGCCTCCATATTTGAGGTAGGTTATACTAGGAAAATATTCACGATTATGTCAACCCTGCATTGAACATTCCGCTCTCAGTAAAATTATTCTTAACTTCAATGCGTAACAACAAAATTCCTGGCCTCATGAGCTTTACAATCTTTAGTGATTAGTTAAAATTGTGGTATGAAAAACTATTTAGTATTCCATGGCCATTTTTATCAACCTCCGAGGGAAGATCCCTGGACCGGTATCGTTGCTATGCAGCCTTCAGCCGCTCCGTTTCACGACTGGAACCACCGGATTACCCGTGAATGCTATGCCGCCAATGCGGCATCCCGGGTGTTACGCTTCGACGGCAGAATTGAAGATATCATAAACAACTACAAAATACTCTCGTTTAACTTTGGTCCTACCCTGTTTTGGTGGTTGAAAAGTCAAGCACCCCATGTCTACGAGGCCATCATAGAGGCCGACCGCCTAAGCATTGCACAGAATAACGGTCATGGAAACGCAATCGCCCAAGCTTACAACCACACAATCCTACCTCTGGACTCTGCTGAAGATGCTCGTGTGCAGATTGAGTGGGGCCTGGCCGACTTTGAATACCACTTTGGACGAAAATCAGAGGGTATTTGGCTGCCCGAAACGGCGATAAACGATACGGTTGCGGATATCCTGCTGGACCTGGGGGTGAAATATGTAATTCTTTCCCCATGGCAAGCCGAGGCTATTTATGCTGAAGGCTCCGAAGAGTGGCAGGAGCTTGAAAACGAGCCGGCACCCTTTTGGCGTCCCTATAAAATTGAGCGGCCGGGTGGTGATCTGGCCACATTTTTCTACAATCAAGAACTGGCCCAGGGAATCAGCTTTGAGCATTATCTTCGAAGTGCCGATGCCCTTTACAATCGCTTGTTGACTTACCATAACAATGCTGACCCAGGGCATTTGATACATGTTGCTACAGACGGTGAGATTTACGGACACCATGAACCCTTTGGGGACATGTGCCTGGCTGCCCTGCAGCAACACGTCGAACAGGATTCGCATTTCGAGTTTACTAATTATGCACACTATTTAGAGCAGTTCCCGCCCAAATACAAAGTTCGTCTACGGAAGGGGGAGGAGAAGCGAGGCAGCTCGTGGAGTTGCCATCATGGAGTTTCCCGATGGTATAAAGATTGCGGTTGTTCAACCGGGGGCAAACCAAGCTGGAACCAGAAGTGGAGGACCCCCCTGAGAAAGGGGTTTCAAAAGCTCAGTGATCAAATGTTGGAAGTATTTCAGAACGAGGTTCCCCGTCTCACCGCAACTGAACCTAAACTGCTGCTGCAGGAATACATACAGGTATTAACTCAACAGACTAAACCCGTACAGTTTGCCCAAAAACATCTTACCCCTGAAAAGCAAAACGAGGAAAATAGTACCACCCTATTGAGCTTGTTGGAGGGACAAAAATATCGACTTTACATGTTTACCTCCTGCGGCTGGTTCTTTGCAGATATCGCAGGCATAGAACCAGTGCAGAATATACGCTATGCATTAAAAGCCCTAAGTCTGTACAATTCTTTTACTACGAAAAATTTGTATAACCTACTAGCGGTCGATCTGGAAACAGCCTTAAGCAACCAGAAGTCTGAAGGTTCGGGACGGGATATACTCGAGCGGGAGGCACAGCTTGGTCTGTCGGATGGGATTGAAGCTGCATCGTATTTTTTTATTCGTCGCCTAATATACAGACAGGAAAAACCTCGATCACACTATGGGTATTTTGCACTGTTAGACATGCAGGAGATCTCAAAAAGCCCTCTCACTGCTAATCTCCATCTGATCGATACCACCCGCCAGCAGAATTTCAAGTTCGAATTCAAAGCTGATACGTACGATGTCGGCAGTCTTAATATTACCATTAAAAACCTGCTCACACGTGAGGCAAAAGAGTATATTGAGGACCTGTCACAGCTGCCCTTGGAATTGCGTCAGAACTTAACTAACTACCTGGTAAGATCTACAGAAACCGCTATTGCAGAAAACTCCGCTCAAACTTTTGAAGATATTCGCTTTGCAGTCACAGAAGCCGCTAATCTGGGCACTGAAATACCTCCGATTATTCGTCATTCCGCGGAGATAGCGGTTACAACCCTACTCCACCGTCAATTACAGCTGGGAACAAGCGTCTTATCGGAAGCGGAGATTGGGAAAGTAGAAGATATACTGCTGTTCTCTGCACGTTACAGCATAAAAATTGAAGCCAAGCGCATTACCGATCAACTTACCCAACTTCTCTGGACATTTTTTGAACAGCTTAAAAACGATGGCTGCATGAAAGAGTGCGCCTATATGGTACGTCTAATCAATGCCCTCCGTTTAGTATCTATCGAGCCCGATTTTACTATTCCGCAAAAAGTTGTATTTGCACAGCTGAATCAGTACCGAAAAAAACTGGTCAAAAAGCAGAGAGGATTTTATAAAGAGATTGATAGGGATAAACTTTCGGCTTTAAGCTCAAAGGAAAAAGAAAAATTAGAAATGGTGCTGAATCTTTCCCAGGTGATGAGTATCTATGCTGATGACATCACCCGCGTTTTTTACGAGCCCGAAGGACCATGACATCTCCCCAGCCACACTGCTTAGCAATTCGGTCCGCGCATTTCTTGATAACCGCAGGGGCCATACCCTGAGGAATACCTCCCCAGGTTGCACTTTGCTCAACGTAAAAACCGTACTTCTCAAGCAGAAGTGTGAGAGTCTTACGGGAAAATAATACCATATGATCGGCAATTGCAGACCTCCAGCTACTGCGCATCAGTTTAGCCTGAAAGCCGTCGCTGTTGGGAGTAATTAAAATTAAATGTCCTTCAGGTTTCAATAAACGATAGGCCTCGCTGATAAAATCTCCTGGAGACTGCAGGTGTTCAATGACGTGGCTCGCATGTACTATCTCAAAACTTGCATCAGGCAGAAGGGCCTTTTCCAACTCCCCTGAAAAGATAGAAACCCCCCGTACCCGACGCCCATAGTCTGCAGCTGGTTCACATACCTCAACCCCCTGTTCTTCCCACCCTTGCTGCTGAAGGTACTCAAGCAAACGGCCGGTTGCGCAGCCTACATCCAGGAAGCGGGGTCTTGTCTGCCCTGTAAACACCTTTTGTTGTATATCATCAAAAAATCCGACATCCTTTAATCCAAGCAAATTCAACTGAAGGAAAGATTCTTGGTTTTCAATTTCATACTCAAAGTACTCTTCGTCATACCTTTCAATCAGATCACTCTGCAGGGGTTGTGGATTTTGATAGAGTAGACTGCAGCCCGTGCAGCGTGAAAAAGCAAATCCCTCTAATTTCCAGGCGCAATTGAAGGGAACATCCCCGCACACCGGGCAGCTTATACGTAAGGAAGTGTTCTCTCGAGGTGTTTTTGAGAAGGTTTTCAATTGGCTGACACCTCAATCCGGTATGTTTGGATAGCTTCGTTGCCAGAAAAATCGTTTACAAAAACCTCAACCGCGGCCTCTCCAGGTTGTAGAGTAACATCCCCCAATTTGAATTCCCAGGGGCGGGAATAGAGCTGGGAAGCCTCCAATGCCGGCGGAGCTGTCGGGACTGCACTCCAGTCCCGAATGGTCAGCGATTCGAAGCTCAAAGAATCCTTAGCCTCTCCATTGATATATACCTTTATGGAATAGGGAGCCATCCTATGCACTGCGCCGCCAGCACTACTTTCATCAAAGGTATTTATAGAAAGCTCATACCTGCCTTGTGGAATAGTTGTAGTATTCTCCAGAGGAAATGAGCCCTTCGCACTGCTTAAGCTCACCCCCTTCAGTTGAGGCTCAGAGGTATCTCCTATTGAGGGTAGTGACAGCAAGGGGTTCACAAAGCGATTTACCTCACTATCAATTAATTGTAGGTATAATAGCTGCGCCTCAATGGTTCCGCTGCTTCCGATTATACCAAGTTGATCGGTAATATCATAAAAAGGTACATCCTCCATTGTCGGAGAAGCAAGCTGCCCATAGATCGACTGAATTCCCCGCTCATGCTGAAGAACCGTTAAATTGCCTAAGGGTGAAGGCAGATCATGCACCCCCCTTGCGTATTCACTGCAGCGTAATACAACCTCCCCGGCCTCAATCGGAGAGACAGCCTCCGAGGAAGAGAAAATTTCAATCCCCTTATTATAGCTCTTACCTGCCCGACTTCCAAAAGTTGATACTATTCGCGGATCCTTAACCGGCCACTCAAAGGAATACGAAGTTGAGACGGCTGAATAAAAGAATAAACTGAGCACTAACATAAAAATTATGTTCTTCATTTAGAAAACCTCTCGATAGCTACTTTCCTTAAAAGTGAACCAGTTCCCAGATAAAGATTCCCTTCAGAGCGAGACAGCCACTGCGGCCGGCCGGAAAACTCTTCTTGACTGTATCGCCTGCCCTCAGCAGAATAAATAGAAAATACTGTGGATTCCTGCTCCTCTTCTATTATATAAATCGAGTCCAATTCGGGGTAAAAATCAAAATCAACCAGAGTTCCAGAGAGGGGAAGCTTGAAACTTTCTATTTGGTCTTCAGTGGACATGACCTGTACATCCGTCGCAGTCTCGCATAAGAGATATTCACCATTTTCGGAGAAAGCTATTTTTACCTGAGAACGTTTGGGTTCTGAGACCTCTATCTGGCTGAGGAGTTGGAAACCGGTATCATCGAACTGGTACAACGAAAGAAACTGAGGATCAATTCCATGGACAATGGCTGCTTTCTGGGACGCAGAAGACAAAGCCGTTCCATATACTGCATTGATTCTACTGGTCTCCGGTCGGATCCCCGCCCGGTAACTACCGTCTTTAGCAAACAGCTCTACCCTGCCATTCAGCAAACCTATTCCAACGGTATCGCCTCCCACATCAAGAGAGGTTATGATACTCGAAAACTCTTTGCTAAATAAAAACTCCCCGGCAGCACTGAACGCGGAAACGCCGGTTAAATCTTGGCTTAGTACAAAATAATCGCCGCCCCGTTCTACAGGATATCCTTCAACACTTAGGGGGTACAGGTAATCTCTAATAGGATCTCTAATTACCAGATTTATCCCCTGTTTTGTATAGTTACAGTAGCTACCCTTACCAAGCGCTATATTCCACTCGATTGGAGAGCTCTGTAGGAGTCTTCCTTCTGCATTTACAAAACCAAAAGAATCCTCAACTCGAAAGGGTAGCCATTCCTCTGCAGATATGCCCTCTGCTGAGTCCGAATCAATAGCCTCTGTTTCAACATTGATTGTCCATTCCTGTATATACGCATTACCAGGTTTGATTGTGTAACTTCCCAAGAGCACATACACCAGAACAGCAATAATTGCGATAGCCCTAAAGAGAAAACCTCTGCCAATGCTCATATATTATTTAACCACGCTTTTTAATGTTTTCTTGACTTTTACTATCAGCTTCCATCTTGCTTTTCCATACATCGATTTTTTTCTTAATCACATCGCTCTCTTCAACCTCACCAAGCAGCATGTGTAATCGCCGCAAGGCCGCAAGATATCGAATTGCCAGCTTAAAGTCATCGATTCTTAAAGTCGACAGCTCGTACTTTTGCCGATAATTATTGGCAGCTTCCTCTAAAAGCTGTTTCACCATTGCCAGATGAGCCTTATATACTTTGTATCCCTCGGCTCGGGGATCGAGTTGCCCAACAAGCTGCTTTAGATTCAGCATATTTTTCGCGATAGTGGCAAATCGCCCTTCGAGTTCAACAAAGGACCACTTCCACTTTGAGTTTGATCCGTAACTTTCAATTATAGCATCTATTGCGAAACCAAGCTTCGATAACAGTTCCCAACGCTGCTTATAGTCAAATTCAACTATTTCGTGCAGATAGTCTTCATATTCAGAATAGGGGACATCTATATAGCTGGTCACTACGTCCTCGAGGTAGATAATACTTTTGTAGCATGCCTTTCTGGCATTATTAAGAAAGCCCTCGTTTTTAATTCCAAGCAGGGAAACCGAGAGGTGGTTCATCAATAGATAATATGAAACCATATTAAGACCTTCATCGGCGAGAGTCAGACGTTTATACGCCTGCCCTTTTTCCTGATTCTCCATGATCTGCTGAATACGGGTTTCATGCTGGGCCATTTGGTCGACAATACTCTTGTACTCTTTTATCTTTTCATAATAACGCCGTTTTGCTTCACTGCTTACCTTTGCCACATTCACTCCTCCGGATGATAACGTTCCAGCAATTCCAATGCATGGCGCCTAGAAGTTTCATCATTTCGATCTCCGGAAAGCATCCGTGCAATTTCCTCTACCCTTTGAATGTCTTTTACCGGCTCAACTTTAGTCAAAGTCCTGCCTTCCTGCTCGTATTTTACCACTTTTAAATGATTATCGGCACGAACAGCGATTGAGGCAAGGTGTGTGATGCAGAGAATTTGCTTGTGCACTCCAAGCTGGGCAAGATGGTCGCCTACCGCTCTGGCTACCTCTCCTCCGATACCCACATCAATTTCATCGAAGATCAAGGCGGAAATTTGGTCGGTTTCGGCGAACACACTTTTGATAGCCAACATTATTCTGGAAATTTCTCCGCCCGAGGCAATATCTTTTAATGGATGCATTTGCTCACCACGGTTGGGGGAAATCTGGAATTCAATTCTGTCATACCCATAGGGACCACAGGCGTGCCCCCCGTTTTTGCTTTCCCGATACGTGCTGGCGATCTTAAAATGGGAGTTTTCCATGCCGAGGGAGTGCAACTTTGCTTCTATCTTCTTCTCTAATTCGTCGGCAGCAGACCTTCGTCGACTCGAAAGCTGCTTTGCCTGATTCACAACCCGGGCCTCTAGTTTTTCTATTTCCGTCGATAGCTTAGTCTGTTGCTCCTCTTGTTGTTCCATCGAAGAGAGCCGCTCCTGAGAGCTTGAACGATAGGCTACTACAGCATCAATACTCTCGCCATATTTTTTCTCAAGCCTATGTATTTGCTGCAGTCTCTCCTCACAGGCTTCTAACCGGTCAGGAGAATAAGAAATCCCGTCCTGTCGCCCCTTTACTGCCTGCAGAATATCTTCGACCTCATAAAACGCATTCTCAAGGCGCGAGCTTTGTCCGGCCATATCCGGAAGAATTTCCGCGATCCGCTGGAGAGTACGCAGCCCTTCACGAAGAGAAGCTAGACCTCCCCCTTCACTTTCGGCCAAACTGCCTCGCAAGCTTTGGAACAGGTCGAACAGTTTCTCGTACTGGTTCAACATGTTCCGCTCTTGGGTCAACTCTTCTTCTTCACCCTTCTTAAGTGCAGCCTGATCGATTTCCTGTATCGCAAACTCCAGTAGATCCTTCTCCCGCAGTAGTTCCCGTTCTGATTTCTTTAACTGCTCCAACTCCTGTTTCAATTTGCTCAACTTGTAAAAATCTGAGTAAAGGTCAGCCGCCAGTTCAACATTCCCCGCGTATTGATCTAAAAGACGACGGTGGTTATCGATGGACAACAGCGACTGGTGCTCATGCTGACCGTGCATATCTATAAGAAAAGCGGTAAACTCCTGTAAATCCTTGCGGGTTACCTTGGTACTCTGAATAAAACTGGAACCCTGCCCTGAGCTTCGCACCAATCGGCGCAAAAGAACAGTACCGTCCTCAGGCTGTAAATCCCTGGCCTCCAGCCACTGCTGTGCTTCAGGGTGAGCATCGACCCGCAGTAATCCGGTTACCTCTGCCTGCTCACTCCCACTGCGGATTGCCCCAACTTCACCCTTATCGCCCAGGAGCAGCCCGAGAGCTCCCACTACAATCGATTTACCAGCACCTGTCTCACCTGAAAGAATATTCAAACCTGGTTCAAAATTCACGTCTAGTTGATCGATGAGGGCATAATTACGAATGGTAAGCTCCTCAAGCATTCGACCCTCCGGACCAATTCAGTTTTGAACGGAGAACTTCATAGAAGTTTCTTTTATCGGATCGCACCAGGAGTGCTTTACTGTGGGATTTCTCAAAAATAATATTATCGCCCTTTTCAAGTGGAAACTCTTCCTGTCCATCTATTGAAAGCAGCAGTTCCGCCCGTTGTTCAGGCTCTACATTTGCAAAGATTACATCGTTTCCTGAAACAACAATCGGGCGATTGCTGAGTGTAAATGGACAAATGGGATTGAGTATAAAAGCCTCGATCTCCGGATCCAGTATGGGCCCGCCGGCGGCAACACTATAGGCAGTTGATCCGGTGGGTGTAGAGACAATAATTCCATCCGCACGGTATTGCCCCAAGGAGGTTTTGTTGAGGGTTAAGTTGAGCCTGACAATCTTTGAAATACCTACTCCGCTGATGACCGCATCATTTAGCCCTCTGAAGGTGGCAATTCGTTTACCTTGGCGCTCCACCATCACCTTAACCATGATACGACGTGAGAGACCCAGCTCTCCGTCTATATATTTTTCAAAGGCAGAGCGCCATTCATGCTGAGAAATTTCAGTGATAAAACCAAAAGCGCCTAGGTTAACCGCCAGAATAGGTATTCCCTGGCTTTCGACTATACGAGAGCAAAACAGAACCGTTCCATCGCCTCCGAGGGAAAATACAAAATCTATACCTTCGAGTGAGGGGACTTGAGGTCTGCCTTTAAAGCCGAAAACCTCTGTTTCTATACTGCGCTCACTCATATAGCCTTTTATTTCTTCGATCAGCTTGGTTGCTTCGGTTTTGTGAAGATTAGCGATTATTAAAACTCTTTTTATCATTCGCACCATTGCTTATCCTAATAAGAAAATAGCCTTCGGCTATTTTCGTCGTTTCGGTTGCCGCTACGCGGCATGCGAAACTATTACGGTAAGGTTGAAAGGACCTTGCTGACCGTTTCAATTTCAGAGTTAGACAACATAGGATACAAAGGAAACAGTACACAGCGACGGTATATTTGCCGGGCCCCTTCGCAGGAATCCGTATCTGCATCGCTGTATGCAATTATACTGTCGGAAAAAGCCTGTAATGTTGCCACACCCTTTTTGCGGGCATAGGCCTGCACATCTTTCACTCCACCCTTCACAAACACCGGAAAGGTACACGGTACATGCTCAGCCTCACCCTTCTGAACAGGTGTGGTGTGTCTTCCCTTCCTGACCGCATTAATATAGAGACTGAAAATCTCCCGTCGCTTCAAAAAAAAGTTCTCTTGATCTTTAAATTGTGCAAGTCCAAGACTACTGTTTAAGTCCGGCAGCAGCCTTTGCGGCGGCCACTCTTCAGAGATCTTTTTCAGTTTTGAAGTATACTTTTTTCTTGAGCTTATAACCGCAGTTCCACCGCCGGCATTTAATGGGTCCTGGGGCTCCATGCGAAGTATCACAATATCGCCGTAGGATCCACATGGTGAATTACCGGTATTTCCGCCTATAGACATACTTATGTCCTCTATAATTGGAAGGCCCATTTCGACTAAGCGCTCCATATCCGGAATAAACCCGAAGGGAGAGTCTACAACAATGGCCGAGGCCTCTTCGGCAAATATTTCTGCTTTACTCAGGTCGATAGTCAGAGTATCAGAGTCCACGTCAGCCAGAAGCACTACATAACCTTGCGCTTCAATCCTCTGTTTGTACAATAAGGAACTCAAGGGCGAAATAATAATACTGGACCCTTCCTCTAGTTCGAGGGCTTCTAAGGATAGATCAATAGCCCGTTCGTACTCACGCAGTAAAACTCCCCCATCCGTCTCAAAAAAAGCTGACAATTCACGGGTAAATTGCTTGGCAATGGGACCGTTGCTGATGTTATCTGATACAAGACATGACAAAACGGCGTCCATCTCTTTGCGCCGGATTGAAGGTCGGAATACAGGGATCATTGGCTCTCCAATAAATTAAGTTGCGATATCTCCGAGTTGTTGGAGCTCTTTTGGATCGAAAAGCCGCTGAATATCCAATACTATCAGATATCCATCCTCCCGATTAAACACTCCCTGGATATACTCGGCTCCAATACCGGAAATCATCTGAGGGGGCGGCTGCATTTTGTGCATATCTACTGTCAGAACCCGCGACACCTTATCTATAACCATTCCCAGTTTCATACCGTTGATATCTATGATGATAAATCCACTTAGCAATTTATCTTCTTCACTAAGTGCCGCTCGCTTCAAATGAAACCGCTTATGTAAATTAATAATCGGGATTATATCGCCCCGCAGGTTAAATATCCCTTCAACATAGGCAGGAGCATTAGGAATAGTCCGTACATCCTCAACCCGAACAATACCATCCACCGACATAATATCGATACCATAGAGTTCTGCCCCGAGTTGGAATGTAACCAGCTGCATCTGTTTTTCTTCGCCGTCAGCCATGTCACCTCCTCGCAACATGAATAGAATAATCGAGTTACTTCAAATTTGCAATACTAACTGTTATTTGGTATCAATAGACAATCAAAACGGGAAGATTACTTTTTCGGATCACGTGAATTGTCGTCGATCCAAGCAGATAATCCACCAGCTTATTGCGCCCGTGGGAGCCAAGCATGATCAAATCCGGTCTCTCCTGCTTTACTATGCTGTTTATTGCATTGATAGGTTCATCTTCCTGTTGAATTAATTCCACCTCTGCACTGTGCTGATTTAGATAATCTATCTCATTTCGATACGGCTCTGTTTCATCACCACATTCGGCGCATAAAAACAGGAGCTTGGGTATCTTAGAGCTCAGATGGGCGGTATAAAATTGGAGGCAATTTTCTGCACTTCTGCTTCCATCATAGGGAAAAAGCACCTTTTTTGGAACAGAAAACTCTTCAGGACAGACAATCACCGGCCGTGGTGATTTCCGGACCAGCTCTTCGGTAGTTGATCCAATGGTCTCCTGCTTGGTTCCCGCATTCTCACCATCCCTTCCCAATACAAGTAAATCCGAACCTAAAGCATGGTTCTGTATAGCCTCTGCGGGATACCCTTCAATTACTTTTGTGCTGATGCTTACCCCCGCCTCATCCGCTAATTCCTGACAACGCTGATTACAACGGGCTGCAAACTTATTCAGATCCGCCTTTATACGATCGTAAAATTCGCGCAGTTCTTGATCGGGGGGAATATAAATTCGCTCATAGGTAATATCATAGGCTCCCCCTGCATACATAAACGGCACTTGTGTTTTACGTTGATCTACCACAAAAAGCACATCTACAGCAGCTTCCAGAATTTCCGCCAGCTTAAGTGAGTACTGAAATGCTGAAAACGCCGCGGGAGAGCCATCTATCGGGGTTAAAATTGTTTTTATCATAAGTTGCCTCCCTCTACACTCTATTGTAAGCAGGAGAGACCTATATTCTCAAGTATTTATTACTTTAAAAATAAAAATAGCCGCCCTTGAGGCAGCCTATTACATTCGCTTTCTTCTTTATGCCCTTTGAATGAAAACAGCCTCCCTGCGGGCTCGCTGCGTTCCTCGGCTATCGCCTGCGGTACGCAGCTGGGGTTCCCAGGCTATTTTTATGTCCTTTGGATGAAAATAGCCTCCCTGCGGGCTGGCTGCGTTCCTCGCACTTTGTGCTGCGGTACGCAGCTGGGGTTCCCAGGCTATTTTTATGCCCTTCGGATGAAAATACCCTCCCTGCGGGCTCGCTGCGTTCCTCGCACTTTATGCTGCGGTACGCAGCTGGGGTTCCCAGGCTATTTTTATGTCCTTCGGACATAAAATTAGCCTGGCAACGACCTACTCTCCCACCAAAAGGCAGTACCATCGGCGCAGGAGGGCTTAACTTCCGTGTTCGGCATGGGAACGGGTGGTTCCCCTCCGCTTTGGTCACCAGACTAAATAATTTTCTTTTCGCCTTGCA
>JAIPFV010000020.1 GCA_021736475.1 Spirochaetia bacterium
CCGTCTCGACAAGCTCTTTGGTCTCACCGATTTCCTCAGCCTCTTCGGCCTCACCAAGCTCCGCAGTTGCTTCTTCCTCTTCAAGCTCTTCGGCTTCCTCGAGTTCTCCGAGCTCTTCTAACTCTTCAGGCTCTTCGGCTTCTTCTATCTCTTGATGCTCTGCAAGCTCTTCGGTCTCTTCAAGCTCTTTGGTCTCACCGATTTCCTCAGCCTCTTCAGCTTCTTCTGGTTCTCCTGCCTCTTCGAGATCCTCGGCCTCACCTATCTTTTCAGGCTCTTCTGGTTCTTCGGCCTCGCCGATCTCCTCAGCTTCCTCGAGTTCTCCGAGCTCTTCTAACTCTTCAGGCGCTTCGGCCTCGCCAAGCTCTTCGGCTTCTTCAAAATCTTCAAGCTCTTCGGTTTCTTCGGCAGGTTTCTGTTCTGTTGTTTGTTTTTGTTTAGAATCGGCAGGCTTGGACTCGGACGTTGTACCTTTAGTTTGCTCTTGAGATTCTATAGAATTCTGGAGTGAGAGTATTTTCTGCACAACCTCTTCAATATTTTCGATACTTACCTGTGAGGATGTTTGCTTTTGGGTTTCGCTACGACCATCGAGTACCTTAAAAATATCCTGCCAGCTCTCATCAATCAATTCATCAATTTTTTCTTCTTTTTCGCCTTTTATTTTACCAAGGCCTTTTTTCATCTCGCCTTTCAGCGATTGTTTTCTTCTGCTAACTTCGTTTTTCAGTTGACGCCAATCTAAACGGTCCTGACTTTCAATATACCCTTTAATAAACTCAAGCTGAAACCGTTTAAGACGGTTACGAATTATAACCTCCCGGTCCTGCCTTAAACTAAAAAGTAACAGGAGCAATAGGAAAACCGTAATACCGGAGGCAGATAGCAGTATTACTTTCAGTACAGAACCCATTTCAAAGAGACTTTGATTCACCAAAAGACCGATATTCCCATATCCGTCCGTCGATGTACTCATTAAAACAAACCGCTGTCCGGTTTTATCATCATGATATACAAATCTTTCGCCAACCAGATTATTATTCCAACGCTTTGAAGTAGTTTCCTTAATCTCATCTACTGCTAAGCCTTCTCCGAAAAACAGATAGCCGTTTTCGGTGAGGTTAATTTGTCTACCAACCTGCAAAAACCCTCTTGAAACTAAAAAGTGCTGAAGACTGTTCTTATCTACATAGAAAAGGGCTGTCCCACGGAACTGGTCCAGATCATCAAAGAGGGGAAACTGGTATACGAACCGGTTTTGTTCGTCATCAATTAATATGTCTTTTGTCTGGTCTGAATTTAGTTTTAGTTCAGCAATTGGAATGGTAGTGGTCTTTTCTTCGAGTACCTTGTATATGACCCGATAATCGCCCTGTCGTTCAATATCATCTTCTCGTGTACTGTAATGAATTTTGTTATCCGTAGAAATAAATCGGACGAACAGTAATCCCTGATACTCACTATGGAGTGTGTTGAATAGATTGTTGTGCTGAAATATGTATTCTCGGTCCCAGTTAGGGCTATATACTTTTTGTACATCAACTTGTGAAAGTACAGCGGAAAATCGACTTTGATATTGTTCGTGAAAGTCCTCAATCGCCGTTTTCTTCTGTTGGAGTTCCTGCTCATATAACTCAGTCACTCTCTGATTGTAGAAAGTAGTTTCTATGTACTCAAAAAGACCGGAGTATGCTAGAAAAGCAAAGGCAGTTACGAGGATAATTGATATGAGTAAGCTGATTGATACTCTTTGAATATTGCTCATACTGGTCTTCTAGTTTTATTGTACCCCTTATTTATGATTTACTCTACAGCTCTACTACTGTATATCGGCAATTCGATTTCCTATCCTAAATTAAAAAAATGGGCACCCTTTAACCAGGTGCCCTATTGTCTTATAACTATTTTGTAAAAACTATTCAAACAGCGTAGCTATTCGCCCTTCTGCTTTTCAGTTGAATCATCCTCAGCAGCGGATTTTTCAGTACTTTCCTCAGCCTCAGCAGTTGCGGTCTCTGCAACCGGAGCTTCTTTTGATTCAGCAGCTGCCTCTTCTGTGGTCTCATCCGTTACTGCCGGCTCAGACTCGGTTTTCGCTTTTTCTTTTGCGGGAGCTTGAGTTGACTTCGCTTTCTTTGCTGGTTTCTTTTTCCCCTGCTTCTGCTCTGCAACTTCCTCTTCCACTAACTCAAGAAGAACCATTTCAGCAGCATCTCCCTGGCGGTAGCCAAGTTTAAGAATCCGGGTATACCCGCCGGGGCGCTCCTTATATCTTGGTCCGATATCTGTAAAAAGTTTAGCCAAAATCTCTTTATCTTTAATATCTTTGTTCATGATCCTTCGGTTATGAACGCTGTCCATTTTGGCCCGAGTGATCATTTTTTCTGCAGTTCTGCGAATTGCGAGTGCCTTAGCCTTAGTGGTTTTAATTCGCTCGTATCGGAACAGTGACGTAGTCATGTTCCTATGCAGGGATTTTCGATGACTTGATTTTCTGCCAAGTCGGTTAAATCCTATTTTATGCTTCATCGTTCTCGTCCTTGTTCCGTTGAAGTTTTGTCGATGTCTTTAGAACACTGTAATCGGTCATGCCGAGACTCAAGTTCCACTCTTTCAGCTTTTCCTTAATCTCGTTTAAAGACTTTTTACCAAAATTTCGAGTCTTTGCAATCTCGTCCTCGGTTTTCTTTGTAAGATCACCAATAGAACGTATATTTGCATTCTTCAGACAATTGCTCGACCTTACCGACAGCTCTAACTCTTCTACCGGGGTATTTAGAATCGAACGTACTCGCTCTTCTTCTTCATCCACCTCATCATCACCATCGATAGATTCTTCATCAAAATTGATAAAGATGGTGAAATGATCCTTTGCAATTTTTGCCGCTTCGGCTAATGCATCTTCAGGCGAGACAGCTCCGGTAGTAATAATCTCAAGGATTAACTTATCGAAGTCACTTCTTTGCCCCACTCGGGTATTTTCAGTATGATACTTTACCCGTCTAATTGGTGAGAAGGCTGCATCAACAGCAATTGTTCCAACTTCCTCGATATATTTCTCGTTCAGTTCAGCCGGAATATAGCCACGACCTAAATCAATTTGTATTTCCATATCGATGTGAGCATCTTTTGTCATGGTAAGAATCTTCTGATCCTTGTTCATCACCTCGATATCATTCTCTTTTTCGACGTCGGCTCCGGTCATATCGCCAGGGCCCTTCACTTCTACATGAATAACTTTCTGTTCCTGATCTGCCGGAAGCTTAATATGTAAGCTGCGTAAGTTGCTGATAACTTCCGGTGTATCTTCTACTACCTCAGGAATCGATTCAAACTCGCTCGATACCACGTGCGCAGTTCCTTCTTCATCATAAGAAGTAATTTTTAGAGCAGTAATGGCGTATCCTTGAATGGACGAAAGCAACACCCTGCGAAGAGTGTTACCGACAGTGGTTCCATATCCTCTTTCGAAGGGATACGCGATAAATTTCCCGTAGCTGGCGTCGGTCTCACCGTGCTCAAAGGTAATACCCTTTGGCCTTTTAAATCCCTTTAATAGGTTTTTTCGCGCCATGTAAACTCCTACCTCGAATATAGCTCGACGATTAACTGCTCATTTATTTCCGCAAGCTCATTTACATCAGCCTTACGCGGATAAGCTTTTACCGTTCCCTTCATTGCATCAGGATCAATTTGCAGCCAAGGATACACACCAGATCGCGAGTACTCTTTCAAGCTCTCTTTTATCGTATGCATTTTCTTGCTCGATTCCTGAATCACAACTTCATCATTCTCTTTTACGATAAAAGAGGGAATAGTTACACGCTTACCGTTTACAAACACATGCCCGTGCGAAACTATCTGACGAGCCTGTTTGCGTGATGATGCAAAATGCATTCTGTACACGGTATTATCAAGCCGTCGTTCAAGCCTTGTGATTAAGTTCTCACCTGTCTTTCCGGGAAGCCGTTCCGCTTCATCAAAAAACAGTTTGAATTGTTTCTCTAACAATCCGTACATTCTTTTCAGTTTCTGCTTCTCGCGTAACTGAAGTCCGTAATCCGAAATTTTTCTCTGCCGATAGCGAGGATCCTTACCCGGAGGTGAGGCCTTCTTTGCGACTGGGCACTTGTTTGTGAAACAGCGTTCGCCTTTCAAAAACAGTTTTGCCCCCTCTGCTCGACATTGTCTGCATGATGGACCTGTATATCTAGCCATACCTTACCCTCTCTAAACTCTTCTACTCTTTCTGGGACGGCATCCATTGTGGGGGATGGGGGTGACATCCTTGATGCTCTTCACAGTTAAACCGAGACTTCCAAGCGACCGTATAGCGGACTCACGTCCTACTCCCGGCCCCTTCACATAAACGTGAACACCCTGCAAACCGTAATCCATAGCCTTTTTTGCTGCTGTCTCGGCAGTTGTCTGTGCCGCGTAGGGGGTTGATTTTTTCGCACCCCTAAAACCGAGACCGCCAGCGCTGGCCCAGGAAACTGTGTTTCCCTGCAGGTCCGTTATCGTTACAATCGTATTATTAAACGTAGCTTGTACGTAGACGTTCCCCTCATAAACCGTTTTTTTGGTTTTTCTTTTCGTACTTTTCGCTGCCTTAGCCACTTTCTAAAACCTCCACTCTATTTCTTCTTACCCGCTACTGTTTTCTTCTTACCCTTTCGAGTACGGGCGTTTGTCTTCGTCCGCTGGCCTCGAAGAGGTAAGCCTTTCCGGTGTCGCAAACCACGATAACACCCGATATCCATAAGCCGCTTAATATTCAGTGCGGTTTGAGTTCGCAGCCGTCCTTCGACGGTATAATCATTATCGATTACCCCGCGAATCTGATTAACCTCTTCGCTTGTGAGGTCATTCATCCGCTTATCAGGATCTAGTTCTATTTTCTTACAAATCTCAATAGCAGAAGTTCGGCCTATACCATAAATATAGGTCAATGCAATTTTTGTAGCTTTATTTGGTAAATCTATACCGGCTATTCGTGCCATTCAGAGCTCCTCCTCTACCTTTGCCTCTGCTTGTGTTTCGGGTTGCTACACACAATTCGTACTACCCCGCGTCTGCGGATTACTTTGCAATTTGCGCACATCGGTTTGATGCTTGCTCTTACCTTCATTTTATTCTTCCCCTTATAAGTTCCTTGACTTGAGCTTTCCTCGTTTGGTGAAACCTTCGTGATGATGCATCCTCAAATGTCCTTCAATTTGCGACATCGTGTCCAAGTCTACACCAACCATGATTAACAGTGAAGTACCACCCAACAACATTGCAACTGAAACCGGGAAGTTAAAAAGCTTCTGTATAATTGTCGGAATAACAGCAATAAACGCCAGAAACAACGCACCCGGCAGTACAATTCGGTTCAGTATTTTTGTTAAGTACTCTTCCATTTTTTCAGTTCTAATTCCTGGAATCGAACCACCATTTTCTCGTATCTGTTTTGCTATTTCAATCGGGTTAAGGGAAACCTGTGTATAGAAATAGGCAAAAAACACAATCAGTAGAGTGTATATAATCACATATGGCATTCCCTGCGGGTTGAGCCATGAAGAGAAAGAGGCTAACCACCCAATTTCACTGCCCAAGTTACCGGCGATCTGAAGCGGAAAAGTAAGCACAGAAGATGCAAATATAACCGGTATAACTCCCGAAGGGTTCACTTTAAATGGGATATACGTACTCTGAGCACCGTACATCTTTCTTCCTACTACCCGCTTCGCATAGTGAACAGGGATCTTTCTTTGCCCTTGTTGCTCATAAATAACCAGTGCAACTACACCGACGAACATTCCCAGAACGATAATCACGAAAACCGGGTTTAGTTCACCAACCTGCACTTTATTAAACAGAGTGATAAATGCATTGGGCATCCGGGCTACAATACCGGCGAAAATTAACAGAGAAATACCGTTTCCCACTCCACGCTGGGTGATCTGTTCACCTATCCATATCAGGAAAACAGTACCAGTGGTAACGGTCATCATAGCTAATAGGGTGTAAGGAAGCCTGTTCATTGTAATAGCATTGGGAATTGAATCGGCATACACCGTTACTACATACGATTGAATAAGACATACAAGCAGTACTCCGTACCTCGTATACCGCTGAATTTTCTTTCGTCCGCCCTCTTCCTCTGAAATTCTTTTCAGAGTGGGAAAAACGACAATCAGCAGCTGCATTATTATCTGCATCGAGATATACGGCATAATTCCAAGCATGAATACTGAGAAGTTCTTAAAGGCTCCTCCGGCAAAGAAGTTAATATACTCGGTTATGCCGATGTTTCCGGACCCTTCCTGGGCCATAAAGTACAGCTTAAGCGCATTCACATTAATACCTGGAATGGGAAGGGTTGCCCCCAACCTAAACACCATTAGCATCAATACTGTGAAAGTTATGCGTTGTCTTAAATCTTTTACCCGGAAAATGTCGAGAAACGCGTTATTAGCCATTGTTACCTTCTTCTAATCCTTCTATAGTACCGCCGGCAGCTTTTATCTTCTTTTGTGCTGATGCCGACACCTTGTGTACAGCGAAGGTAAGCTTTTTTGTAACCTCGCCGTCGCCAAGAATCTTAACAATTGCATTTTTTTTCTTCAATATCCCCTTTTTACGGAGGGTATCTAAATTTACTGTCTCACCGTCATTGTATCGACTTTCCACAGTTTTCAGATTTACCACACTATACTCTTTCTTAAAGGGGTAATTTGAGAAACCACGAGCCGCAATACGGCGGAAGAGTGGCATTTGCCCACCTTCAAAACCTAAGCGTACTCCGCCTCCCGAACGGGAATTCTGGCCATCATGACCGCGACCGGAAGTTCCTCCGTGTCCGCTGCCGACCCCTCTTCCCACGGGTCTTTTTTTCTTATGGGCTCCCTTGGGTGCCTTGAGTTGTTCCATAGCTACTCAATCTCCTCAACTTCAACAAGATGACTGATCTTACCTACCATTCCAAGTATGGATGGGCTTACTTTATGCTCAACTCGGCTACCTATTTTTCTAAGACCAAGTGCATCCAACGTCTTTTCTTGTTTAGGTTTTCTTCCATACCTGCTCTTCTTGAGAGTGATACGAATCATCTTTTCTGCCATCATTAACTCCACATTTCCTGCAGCGTTTTACCTCTGCCTTTTGCGATTTCTTTCGCATCCATGATTTCATCAAACCCAGCAAAAACAGCCTTCACAATGTTAAGCGTATTCTGAGAACCAAGAGACTTGCTCATGATATCGTGAACGCCACATGCATCCATGATTGCTCGCACAGGGCCCCCAGCGATTACTCCGGTACCCGGAGCAGCAGGTTTCATAAAAACCTCTGCACTCTTATACCGTCCAATAACTACATGGGGTATAGTTGTTCGCTGCATCGGCACCTTAACCATGGTCTTCTTGGCCTTTTCGATACTTTTGCGGATAGCTTCTGCAACATCGTTTGCCTTTCCAAAGCCATACCCAACATTACCTTTTTGATCGCCTACAATTACCAGGGCCGAAAATGAGAAACGACGTCCACCCTTTACAACTTTGGCTACACGATTCAGCTTAATGAGTTTTTCTACGTACTCCTTATCTTTATCCACAGTTTCCCCCTAAAATTTCAGTCCTGCTTTTCTTGCACCGTCAGCCAGACTTCTTACAACGCCCCAATAGGTAAAACCGTTCCTATCGAACACGACAGTATCTATATTCTTGGCCTTTAAACGCTCGCCGATTGCATTTCCTATCTTGCTTGCGTTTTCCACGTTATTGCGAAGGCCGGTAAACTCGGACTCCATAGTACTTGCAGACGCGACCGTAGCGCTATTAGTGTCATCAATAGCCTGAACGTACATATGCTTATTACTTCGATATACACTCAGTCTTGGACGTTCTGCAGTTCCACTAATATTCTTACGAACATGAAGTTTACGTCTTCTGCGTTTAGCTTGTTTTTCTTGTACTCTCTTCATATCGTCTACCCTACTTTACACCAGACTTACCGATCTTTCGTGAAATCCTCTCATCTTCGTATTTTACACCCTTCCCCTTATACGGTTCGGGCGGACGTAGTGAGCGAATCTCAGAGCTTATCTGTCCGACAAGCTGCTTCTGAACTCCGGTAATAATTACTTTAGTGGTTCCTTCGCAGGTAATGGTGATTCCTTCCGGAATAACAAACTCAATCGGATTCGAAAATCCCAAGTTAAGATGAAGTATATCACCCTTTACTTCTGCTCGGTACCCTACTCCGTTTATTAACAATGATTTAGTGAATCCCTTGGATACACCTTCAACCATATTCCAGCACAGCTGTCTGTACAAGCCATGGTACGAACGGGCATCTTTACTATCATTCGTCCGGTCGACAATCAGCTGATTATCTTTGACCTTAATTTCAACCTCTTTATTGAAACTTTGTGAAAGCTTACCCTTAGGCCCCTCAACTGTTACTTCATTATCCTTTACGTCTACCTTCACTCCGTCAGGTATCTGTACCGGTAGTTTTCCAACTCGTGACATTAGATTCCCCCGTTTTACCAGACAGAACAGATAAGCTCGCCGCCTACCTTGCGCTCTGTTGCTTTTTTCCCAGTGATCACACCCGTTGACGTCGATACAATGAGGATTCCATGACCGTTAAACACACGCGGCATTTTCCGGTATCCGGCGTATATTCTTCGCCCCGGACTGGAAATCTTTTTTATACCGTGAATGATTGGCTTCTGGCCATCGTCATATTTCAAGAAAATCCGGATGACACTTTTACCATCCTGGGTGGTCTTCTTGAAATTCTTCACATATCCCTCATTCTTAAAGATTTTTACAACCTCAAGTTTTATTTTTGAGGGATGGATATCGACCTTTTCGTGACCCGCACTGACTGCGTTTCTAATTTTTGTGAGCATATCTGCTACAGGATCGCTTACTGCCATACTCTCTACTCCCTCTTACCAGCTTGATTTAGTCACGCCAGGTATTAGTCCCTCGTTTGCAAGCTTCCGAAAACAAACCCTACACATGCCGAATTTCCGCATATATCCTCGAGGACGACCACACACCTTGCATCTATTCACCTTTCGTGTACTGTACTTAGGTGTACGCTGTGATTTTACTATAAGTGCTTTCCGTGCCATGCTTATCTCCCTACTTCCTGAAAGGCATGCCGAGCTTTTGCAGCAGCACCCTTGCTTCCTGATCAGTTTCCGCGGTAGTAACTATAGCGATATTTAATCCGCTAACCCGTTCGATGTTATCGTAGTCGATTTCAGGAAAAATTATTTGTTCCTGAACGCCTAACGAATAATTTCCATGACCATCAAACGCATTCGGGTTAATCCCCCGAAAGTCCTTTACACGCGGCAACGCAATATTCAATAAACGGTCCAGAAACTCCCACATACGGTCACCCCTAAGAGTAACTTTTGCACCAATTTCATTACCTTCTCGCAACTTAAAGTTTGCGATAGATTTACGCGCCTTTGTTTTTACCGGCTGTTGGCCTGTAATTGAAGCCAGTTCCTTTACTGCAGATTCCAATAGGTTCTTGTTCTGAATAGCCTCACCAACCCCCGCGCTTACCGAAACTTTTTCGATACGGGGAATTTGCATGTGAGTGCTATAGCCGAACTCCTCTTTGAGCTCTGCAGCAACCTTCTCGTTATACATTGTCCTAAGCCTTGGTACATACTGTTCCATTACAGCTCTTCCCCAGTCTTCTTTGCTATTCTAATCTTCTTACCATTTTCGATTTTATAACCGATTCTGGTTGCCTCACCGTTTTTAGTAACGGCAGCCACATTCGATAGTGCGACAGCTGCTTCTATCTCGATAATGCCGCCCTTTTCCTGTTGGCTCTTTGGCCTTACGGCCTTCTTCACCATGTTTAATCCCTGAATGTATACACGGCCCCGGTTTCTATCTATTCGTAGAATTTTTCCGGTTTTGCCCTTATCTTTCCCGGTGAGGATCTTCACGGTGTCATCTCGCTTAAGTTTTGTGTTCACCTGATTCTTCGTCATCTTGATCCTCCTAGAGTACCTCGGGAGCAAGAGAGATAATCTTCATATATCCCGCCTCTCTTAGCTCTCTGGCAACTGGTCCGAAGATACGTTTACCCTTTGGATTCAGGTTCGTATCTATAATCACACATGCGTTATCATCAAAACGAATATACGTTCCATCATTTCGCCTATGCTCTTTTTTGGTCCGAACAATGACTGCCCTCTGCACATCGCCTTTTTTGACTTGTGCATTTGGCAGAGCATCCTTCACTGCCACAACAACGACATCTCCGATACCAGCCGTTTTCCTTTTACTTCCACCAAGGACTTTGACGCACTGCACCTTCTTGGCGCCACTGTTGTCCGCTACATTCAGGTATGTCTGCATCTGTATCATACGACAACTCCTTCTACTACGTATCCGCTGCTATTTCGCCCTTTCAACGATTTTGGCTAGTCTCCAGTGCTTGTCCTTGCTGAGCGGTCTGCTCTCTATTACCCGCACTAAGTCCCCAATATGTGCTTCGTTCTTCTCATCATGGGCTTTGACCTTTTTGGTCTGTTTCACATACTTCTTATATAGTCCATGCAATTGTCTTGTCTCAACTGCTACAACTATAGTCTTATCCATCTTGTCGCTTGTTACACGTCCCTGATAACTCTTCTTATTTACTATCATTCTCTGCAGCCTCTTCCTTACTTATCTCCCGGATTTCGTAGTCCCAGGGCATACTCATGAATTACCGTGTTGAGCCGAGCAATGTTCCTGCGAAGGGTACGCCTTTCGATCGGGTTCTCTGCATGTCCCATCACACTGCTAATCCGAAAATCCATAAACTCTTTACGAAGCTGCTCGCGTTTTTCAACAAGCTCCTGAAACGTAAGATCGCTAAACGAGTTCTTCATATCGCTACTCCACATCCCGTCTTGATATGAACTTGGTTCGTATAGGCAGCTTCGAACTGGCAAGCTTCATAGCCTCTTGTGCCAACTCTCGCTTCACACCGGACATCTCAAACATCACAGCACCGGTCTTTACTACAGCGACCCATCCTTCCGGGTTCCCCTTACCTTTACCCTGCCGAGTTTCAGCAGGCTTTTGAGTGTAGGGCTTGTCCGGAAAAATCCGAATCCATACCTTACCACCACGCTTAATGTGGCGGGTCATTGCAATACGGGCGGCTTCTATCTGCCGTGCGGTAATCCAGCGCGGTTCTAGCGCTATCAGCCCGTAATCACCAAACGAAATTTTATTGCCTCTGTTCGCAACACCGTCCATTTTTCCGCGATGCTGCTTTCTGAATTTTGTTCGTTTTGGACTCAGCATTGCCTACTCACTCCTTGACTGAGACTTTTCGTCCCTTTGCTTCTTCACCAGTAGTCCGGCATCTTCTTTACGGTCCTTCTGAAGTACTTCTCCGTTAAAGATCCATACTTTTACGCCAATCGTACCAAAAGTAGTTTTGGCTTCGAAGAAACCATAGTCAATGTCTGAACGAAGGGTATGCAACGGCACACGACCGGATTGCTGCCACTCAACTCTTGACATCTCGGCTCCACCCAAACGGCCGGAAATTCGTATCTTAACACCTTCAACACCTGCCTGCATGGCCTTACTCACCGAGATCTTAAGAGCTCTCCGAAAAGAACCGCGGGCCTTCAATTGACGGGCTACGTTCATAGCTATCAGCTGAGCATCGCCCTCGGGGCGCTTGACCTCTTTGATCTTGATTTGAATTTTCTTCTTTGCAAGTTTCTGAAGCCGATTACCAATTTTTTCAATATTGGAACCCTTTGCGCCAATGATAATTCCGGGTCGAGAAGTTTTAACGACAATAGTAATTCTCTGAGGATGTCGAATAATCTCTATATCCGAGATTTCCGCACCGCGGGCCTCAGGACTGTTTTCCAGCTCTTTTCTCAGCTTCAAATCTTCATGCAGAGTTTCAACGTAGTCCCGCGGATCAACATACCACTTCGATTTCCAGGTTTTATTTATACCTAATCGTAGTCCTATCGGATTAACCTTCTGACCCATTTATTCCCCCATATTTCCTATTTCGTCTACAACTACCGACACATGGCTCATTCGCTTTAAAAGAATATCTCTTCTTCCCCGCGCACGCGGCCATACTCGCTTCAAGCGCGGCCCTTCATCAATTAACAGCTGCTTAATGAACAGACTCTCTTCATCAAGCTTGTTATTTTGATAAACCGCATTCGCCGCAGCTGACTGTAAAACCTTCTTGATAAGTCCAGCACCCTTTTTCGGGGTACTTTCAAGAATTGCCATCGCCTCGGTATAAGGCTTTAACCTTATGGTATCGGCAATAGGGCGTATTTTACTTGGAGAAACAAGAAGAAATTTTGCTTTTGCTGTATACCCTTTCTTCACTTCCATAACAACACCTATTTCTTTCCGACTTTCTTATCGGATCTTGCATGTCCGCGGAAAAAGCGGGTCGGTGCAAACTCACCAAGTTTATGTCCAACCAAATTTTCGTTGACATACACGGGAACCCATGTTTTTCCGTTATACACAGAAATGGTGAATCCTACCATCTCCGGAATAATAGTCGAGCAACGGGAATATGTTTTAATCATTTTCTTATCCCCGGATTTACCCGCCTCTACAATTCTTTTGTAAAGCTTTTTCTCTATAAAAGGACCTTTCTTAATCGATCTTGACACGACCTACTCCTATTTCCTTCGCTTTACTATATTCTTATTCGAATATTTCTTTTTCTTACGAGTCTTGTAACCCTTAGTCGGCTGGCCCCAGGGGCTCACCGGATGGCGTCCACCAGAGGTCTTACCTTCACCACCACCATGCGGGTGGTCTACCGGGTTCATCACAACACCACGTACTTTCGGACGTCTACCAAGCCAGCGGGCTCGTCCCGCCTTTCCAAGCGAAACGTTCATGTGCTCTTCGTTTCCGAGAACACCTACCGTTGCCTGACATTTAGCAAACACCATTCTCATCTCGCCTGAAGGAAGTTTTACGGTAACATAATCTCCCTCTTTAGCGACCACCACAGCTCTTCCACCGGCAGATCGGACCATCTGTCCTCCCCGACCTTTCTGCAGTTCGATATTATGTACTTCGATACCCAGAGGAATTCCCTCTAAAGGTAACGTATTGCCCGGAGTAATTGGTGCACCCGGCCCGTTCTGAATCTTGGCGCCGACCTTTAATCCCTTCGGCGCTAAAATATAACGTTTACCCCCATCGGCATACCATACCAGAGCAATAAATGCTGACCGGTTTGGATCGTACTCGATAGTTTTTATAGTACCTACTACTCCAACCTTATCCCGCTTAAAGTCAATCTCACGGTATTTTCTTTTATGACGTCCGCCCTTGCGACGCACACTAATGCGTCCGCCGGCGCCGCGTCCAGCATGAAAGCCCATCCCTTTGGTGAGTGACTTTTCGCTTTCTTCACGGGTAATCTCTTCAAAAGTAAGACCCGTCTTGTACCGCTGACTTGGGGTGTTCGGTTTATATTTTTTTAGTGCCACGTCTGAATCCCCCTATTACTCCGTAACTGCATTATACACCTTCGATTGAATCGATCTTTTCGCCCGATTTAAGGGTTACCACCGCACGTTTCCATGCCGTTGTTTTCCCAAATCGGTATCCAGATTTTGTACGTGAGGCTTTAGGTTTACTTTTCACCCACGCCACATTACAGGCCAACGGTGTAACTTGAAACAGCTCTTCGACTGCCTTCTTAATCTGCGATTTGTTGGCCCGAGAATCAACTTTGAAAACGTATTTCCGTTGTTCCGCTTCTCGCATCACATTTGACTTTTCAGTCAACACCGGTTCAATAATTATCTGATCAGCTCTCACGACCGACCCCTCTCAATGCTCTTTGCAAAAAAATCGTTTAATTTTGTAGCTGCTGACTCCATGACCACAATGTGCTTTCCGTAGAACAACTCATGTGCACTTAGTCGATTGTACGACTGCACTTTAAGCCAAGGAATATTCTTCCCTGCTCTCCTGAGCATACTGTCGTCACCCTGCAACACTACAACCGTGCGTTCCTCTTTGACCAGGTTTTTAAGTATCGATACAAGGTCCCTGGTTTTTCCTGATTCAACCGAAAAATCTTCAACGATCTTGATGGTATCTGCCTGCAATTTCTTCGAAAGAATAGATCGCATAGCTGAACGCTTCATTTTACGAGGCATCCGTACATGATAATCACGCGGTTGAGGACCAAATGTAGTACCTCCACCGACCCACAAGGGCGACTTTTTGTCACCGGCACGGGCATTACCCGTACCTTTTTGACGCCAAGGCTTAGCATTGCTGCCCCTTACCAGTTTTCTATTCTTCACACTGGCGGTACCGATACGACGATTGGCAAGTTCGCTGTTAATTGCATAGTAGATTGCGCTGTCGCTTACCTCGCAGTTGAAAACTTCGTCGTTCAATGTGATATTTCTTATCTCTTCGCCCTGTACCGAAAAGACCTTTGTTTCCATTTTCCGCCTCTACTTCTTATTAGCTTTTTTGACCATCACGATACCTTTGCGTGGCCCTGGAACTGCTCCCTTCACTAAAAGGAACTGCCGTTCTTCATCAACCTTCACTACACGAAGGTTCTGCACTGTTTTCTTATCGGCCCCCATGCGTCCGGGCATTTTAGTACCCTTATGCACTTTCGACGGGGTAGCCGCCATACCAGTAGCTCCAAGGCCCCGGTGAAACTTCGATCCGTGGGTTTTATTTCCGCCGGAAAAACCATGACGTTTCATTACGCCCTGGAAACCTTTACCTTTCGAAGTACCGGTGATATCTACAAAAGTCACATCTTTGAAGAGTGAAGCGCCTAACGTTCCGCCTACTTCATATTCGCCTTCAAAGTCTCGCATTTCAACCAGGACACTCTTGGGTGGACCGTTCTTAAATTGGCCGGCATAGGGCTTGCTCGCCCGGCTTGCCTTTTTATCAACAGCACCCATTACTACGGCCTTATAGCCGTTTTTTTCTTCATTGCGTTCGTCTATAACCTGGTTATCTTCTATCTTGATGACGGTAACCGGGGTAAGTACCCCGCGTTCGTCAAACACCTGTGTCATTCCAAGCTTTCTACCGATCAGCCCTAACATCTTTAACCTCAATTAAGTAAAATCTTCGTTTTACTGCTTGATCTCAACATCCACACCAGCAGGAAGCTCAAGCTTCATTAGGGCATCCATCACCTTAGATGTAGGATCAAGAATGTCGATCAACCTCTTGTGCGTTCGCATTTCAAACTGTTCACGAGCTTTCTTATTTACGTGCGGCGACTTAAGGACGGTAAATTTGTTTATCCTTGTTGGTAAAGGGACCGGCCCTGCTACTCTTGCCCCAGCCTTTTCCACCGTCTGTACAATTGCACGCGAGCTTTGGTCTATTAGCTCTATATCAAAGCCTCGTAGCCGCACACGTATTCTATCTTTGGCCATTATATCCCCCGAAAAGCAAGTCCCGCACGTATGTGTGCGGGACATACTAAAATTACTATTCGATTATCTCAGTAACCTGACCACTAGCTACGGTTCGGCCACCTTCGCGAATAGCGAAGCGCAGTCCCTTTTCCATAGCAATTGGATGAATGAGTTCAACGTTAACTTCAACGTGGTCACCGGGCATTACCATCTGCTTATCTTCAGGCAGAGTTACGTCACCGGTAATATCGGTTGTCCGGAAGTAAAACTGCGGACGATACCCGTTAAAGAAAGGCGAATGACGACCACCCTCTTCCTTAGTCAAGGCATAAATCTGTCCCTTAAACTTCGCATGCGGGGTAATACTACCCGGTTTCGCAAGAACCTGTCCACGAACCACACTATCTTTATCAATACCTCGCAGCAGCGCTCCGATGTTATCACCGGCCTGACCTTCGTCCAGAATCTTGTTGAACATTTCTACACCGGTACAAGTAGTTTTCGTTGTCTCACGAACTCCCACTATTTCGATAGTATCATTCACATGAACAACACCGCGCTCAATACGACCAGTTACAACAGTTCCACGGCCCTGAATAGAGAAAATATCTTCGATCGGCATCAGGAAATCCTGGTCTACTGCACGTTCCGGCTGCGGAAAGTAGTTATCCATTGCATCGAGTAGCTCCTGAATACATTTTGTCTTTTCAGGATCCTCGGGATGCTCCATTGCTTCAAAAGCAGAGCCTTTGATTACCGGAATATCATCGCCGGGGAACTCATATTCTTTCAACAGATCCCGCATTTCTTCTTCAACCAGTTCAATCAAATCTGGATCGTCTACCTGGTCGGTTTTGTTAACAAACACAATCAAAGCCGGTACACCAACCTGACGAGCAAGCAGAATATGCTCTTTGGTCTGTGCCATAGCACCATCAGTAGCTGCAACCACAATAATTGATCCGTCCATCTGTGCAGCACCAGTGATCATGTTTTTGATATAGTCTGCGTGTCCCGGACAGTCAACGTGAGCGTAGTGCCGAGCGTCTGTTTCGTACTCTACGTGACGAGTATTGATAGTTATACCACGGGCTTTTTCTTCAGGTGCATTGTCGATTTGCTCATAAGACATCACCTTTCCGCCATCGCCCTTTGAGCAATACATGGTAATCGCCGCAGTAAGAGTTGTCTTACCGTGGTCAACATGCCCAATGGTACCAACGTTGATATGTGGCTTTGTTCTTTCAAACTTGGCTTTAGCCATCACTTCCTCCTTGTGAATATCCCCAATAAAAATTATACGACCACATCTATGCGACCCACTTTGGGCCGACAGACACCGATCATGTTATACCTATATAGCAAGTGAATGAATAGAGTGAAAAGGAAGGATCCAGAGGTCTCAACATTTCGGCATCAAATGCCAATGTCAGACGTGGCTGATTACAGCGCCTGGAACCACCTCATCATCCTAAAATCACAGCAGTGATATAAGGGACGATCGGTTTGGCTACCACAAGCCTGGTGCTTATGCACCAATAGGTTGTGCAATACTACGCAATATGCGTAGAAAGGTCAAGGGGGCGAACCCCCTAATTTACCATCTATAATGTGAGAACGCTTTATTCGCCTCAGCCATTCTATGGGTATCTTCCTTCTTTCGAAAAGCGGTTCCAGTTGAATTATATGCATCATACAGTTCGTTGAACAGCTTCTCGCCCATAGACTTCCCACTTCTTGAACGGGCAGCCTGAATAATCCAGCGCATTGCCAAGGCATCACGCCGTTTCTCACGCACCTCCACCGGCACCTGATAGGTAGACCCACCCACACGTCTTGATTTCACCTCTACCGAGGGTTTGACGTTTTCAAGAGCTTTTTGAAACACTTCCAGACCATCTTTACCCGACTTCTCCGCAACCTGCTCGAGTGCTTCATACATCACCCTCTGGCTGGTTGCTTTTTTTCCGTCAAGCATCATCCTGGTAATAAACTTTGTTACAATTGTGCTGCCATAACGCGAATCGGGCAACACAACTTTTTCACGGATAAATTTCTTTCGTCCCATTGGTTACTCCTTACGCCTTCGGCTTCTTCGTCCCGTACTTGGACCGACCTTTTCTCCGATCTTCCACACCCAGGGTATCTTTAGCGCCCCTTACAATATGGTACCGTACACCGGGGAGGTCTTTTACACGACCGCCGCGGATCAGCACCACCGAGTGCTCCTGCAGATTATGCCCGATACCGGGAATATAAGCTGTTGCCTCTATTCCATTGGTTAATCGAACTCTGGCTACTTTTCGGAGAGCCGAATTCGGCTTTTTCGGTGTAACCGTCATTACGCGGGTGCAAACCCCGCGCTTTTGTGGACAATTTTCAAGCGCTCTGGCTTTACTCTTGGTAACAATGGCCTTGCGGCCCTTTCGTACTAGCTGGTTAATTGTAGGCATGTACCTGTGTACTCCCTTTCATATTGTTTTTCTTGACTGATCGGGCCAGCATGAGTGTAGCAACTCCCAGCACTGGAATCACTCTTCATCGCCATCCGCAGTAACCTCTTCGGCCTCTGCGGTGAAACCCTGGCTTTCCTCTTCCCCTTCAGCCTGTTCACGTTTTCTCGCATCAATTATATTCTGCACCGAAGCATCAAGATCTTCGGAGTGTTCATCATACAGTTTCACATCACGGTAGTTCCGCATACCGGTACCTGCCGGTATAAGGTGACCGATTATCACATTTTCTTTGAGTCCGTGCAGGGCATCAGTATTACCTGCTATTGCCGCATTTGTCAACACCCGAGTAGTTTCCTGGAAGGATGCGGCCGAAATGAAGGAGTCGATATTGAGGGACGCTCGGGTAATACCTAACAGCAGGGGTTTTCCAACCGCCGGCTGTCCGCCTTCACGCATAACCTTATGGTTTTCCTGGTGGAACTTGTACTTATCTATTTGCTGCCCGTAAATAAAGTTGGTATCGCCAACCTGTACAATCTCTACCTTGCGCATCATCTGTCGAATGATTACACCGATATGCTTATCATTTATATTAACTCCCTGCAGGCGATACACTTCCTGTACTTCATTCACCAGAAATGACTGCAGCGCATTTTCGCCGAGGATCTCTAACACATCGTGGGGATCGAAGTTTCCTTCACAGAGTTCCTCTCCGGCCTCTACTAAGTCTCCGTCTCGTATTAGAAGGTGACGGCCCATCGGAACTAGATGCTTGTATTCGACGCCGAAATCATCAACAACGTTGATAACCCGTTTACCCTTCACAATTGCCTTAAATTTTACTGTACCGGAAATTCGGGCCAGTACCGAAGAGCTCTTCGGCCTGCGTGCTTCAAACAGCTCTCCAACCCGCGGCAGACCACCGGTAATATCACTGGTTTTCACACTTTCTTTCAACAGCTTGGCAAGGGTACGACCCATTTTAACTTCCTCGCCGTCTTCAACATTCAAATACGAGTTGCCCGGCAGGAAGTAACTTCCCGTTTCTTCGCCCTCTTCATTCAGCAGCACAAGGCGTGGTTGAAGACTTTCTAAGGAAAACTCGGTAATTTTCTTTTCAATATTACCGGTATCTTCATTAATCTCTTCTTTAAGAGTAGTTCCCAGCACAATATCTTCAAATTTTACTTTACCATTCTGCTCTGCAATTATCGGTTCGGAGAACGGGTCAAAAGTTGCCAGCGGCTCTCCCGCCTCAACCGTTTCATCTACTCCTACCCGTAATTCAGCACCGTTCCGCACATCGATTTTCTGGTCCTGGGCCACCAGCAGCAGTTCATTTTCTCTGATATGGGCAAAGGCGTTTTCCTGAGAGAGGATCTCTTCCCCGTCCTTAGTAACTAAGGGCATTGCCCCGCTAATCTTGTCGCCTTCACCAACAAGAAGTTTACTCTTCTTGTCTATTTCAATTCGCCGCAGTACCTTCGCAACAATGATATACCCTTTTCGAGTAAAGAGAATATCGCCACCCTCCAACTGGACGGTGTTTCCATGCAGCTCTTTTACTAAAACCGGAAATGCAAAGGAAATCCGGTTTTCTTCACTTGCCTTGGTTGCAGCGCCTCCGATATGGAAGGTGCGCATAGTAAGCTGTGTTCCGGGTTGGCCAATTGACTGGGCGGCAATAATTCCGACTGCCTCACCCACATCTACAGTCTCGTTTGTAGCCAGATTCCGTCCATAGCATTTACGACATACTCCGTGTCGAGCTTCACAGGTGAGCACGGTTCGCAAGCGAACAGACTCAACCCCCACTTCCTCTATTTCTGTGGCCAGTTCTTCGGTAATCTCTTCATTTACATCTATAATAATATCACCGGTTATGGGATGCTTAACCCGCTCGAGGGTAAACCTTCCCACAATACGATCCTGCAGTGACTCAATTATTTCCTCACCGTCTTTCAAGGCACTGATTTCAATTCCATTAATTGTACCGCAGTCATCTTCATTGATTACCACGTCCTGGGCAATATCAACCAGCCGGCGGGTCAGATACCCTGCATCGGCGGTTTTCAGTGCAGTATCGGCCAGTCCCTTACGGGCACCGTTGGTCGAAATAAAGAACTCAATAATCGACAGACCCTCTTTAAAGTTGGAGCGTATCGGCAGTTCAATAATATCACCTGAGGGCTTTGCCATCAGGCCGCGCATACCGGCCAGCTGTCGTATCTGAGTACGACTACCACGAGCGCCTGAGTCGGCCATCAAGTAGACCGGATTAAAACCCTCGCGATCCTTTTTCAAAAGCTCCATCAACTCACCAGTCAGATCTTCGTTAGTTTTACTCCAGACCTCAATCACCCGGTTATAGCGCTCTTCCTGGGTAATATGGCCCTGCAGATACTGATTCTGGATCTCTACAACCCGCTGGTTGGCCTCGTCAATCATTTCTTTCTTCTTTTCCGGAATGACTACATCATCTACACCAATTGTAGCACCAAAGAGCGTAGCATAACGGAAGCCAACATCCTTAATGGAGTCGAGCATCCTCACCACTACCGCGGCACCATGATCCTTATACGCCTTTCCAACAAGAGCTCGTAATTCTTTATCGCCTAATTGTTTATTTACGAAATCCACCTCATCGGGCATCTCTTCGTTGAAAATGATGCGTCCGGCGCTGGTCTCGGCCCATTCGCCGTTAAATTTAACTTTAATTCTTGTATTGTACCTAATCGACCGCGCCTCTAAGGCAAGCATTGCTTCGTCGAATTTGACAAAGTGCTTTCCATGCCCCGGCTGTCCATCGCGAATACGGGTCAGATAGTTAATTCCAAGCACCATATCCTGAGATGGAAATACAATCGGCGCACCGTTGGCAGGATCGAGCAAGTTCGTTGATGAGAGCATCAGCGTCCAGCACTCCAGCTGGGCTGCCTGGGTCAGGGGCACATGAACGGCCATCTGGTCACCATCAAAGTCGGCATTATATGCATGACACACCAGGGGATGCAATTTGATAGCCTTTCCCTCGGTAAGTACCGGCTCAAAGGCCTGAATACCAAGTCGGTGAAGGGTCGGTGCACGGTTTAGAAACACAGGATGCTCTTTTACTACCTCATCCAGTACCGCATACACTTCCTGTGTCTCCTGCTCTACCAGAGTCTTTGCCTTCTTTATATTATAGACTACGTCGCGCTCAACCAGTTTTTTCATGATAAAAGGCTTGAATAACTCTAAAGCCATTTTAGTCGGAAGACCGCACTGATGAAGTCGCAATTCCGGCCCGACAACAATTACTGATCGTCCCGAATAGTCTACACGTTTTCCCAGCAGGTTCTGTCGAAACCGCCCCTGCTTTCCCTTTAACATATCCGATAGCGACTTCAGAGGTCTGTTTGAAGCCCCCTTTACAACTCTCTTTTTCTTTGAGTTATCGAACAGGGCATCCACCGCCTCCTGAAGCATTCTTTTTTCGTTGCGAATGATAATATCAGGAGCATTGAGCGACATCAGCCGCTTTAGTCGGTTGTTTCTATTAATTACACGACGGTACAGATCGTTCAGATCGGAGGTGGCAAAGCGGCCACCATCCAGCTGAACCATCGGGCGGAGCTCCGGCGGAATAACAGGAATTACATCCAGAATCATCCACTCCGGACGGTTCCCGGAATCTCGAAAATTTTCGACAATCTCAATTCGCTTGAGTAGCCGTTTATCCGCTTTCGCACCCTTCTCTATCATCTTTCCCCGCAATTCAGCGGAAAGAAGGTCAAGGTCGATTTGCTCCAGCAGCGTACGTACAGACTCAGCGCCAATTCCGGCGGTAAAACTCATACCGTAGCGCTCTCGGGCATCCATATACTCTTCTTCTGAAAGAAGATCCATCGCTTTCAGGTCGGTATCACCCGACTCAATAACGATGTATTTTTCATAGTACAGCACCGACCGCAAGGCTGCAATCGTAAGATCCAGCAGCAGCCCCATACGAGACGGAACCGAACGGTAATACCAAATGTGAGAAACCGGCGATGCCAGCTCAATATGACCCATCCGCTCACGACGAACCTTGAAGTGAGTCACCTCAACTCCACAACGATCGCAAATTACGCCCTTATAGCGGATAGACTTAAACTTCCCACAGTAACACTCGTACTCCTTCGTGGTTCCGAAAATGCGCTCGCAAAAGAGCCCATCCTTTTCCGGTCGAAGAGTACGGTAATTTATTGTTTCCGGTTTCTTGACTTCTCCGTACGACCATGCTCTGATCTGCTCCGGAGAAGCAAGTTTTATCATTATATTATCAAAATCTTGAATATCTCTCATATGATATACTCCTGCCTAGAACTGGCTCCCTTTTCGATTGATCAGCTCCTCGTCTCGTTCGGTTAACGGAATCTGCTTACCCTTGGAATCGTAAATAGTTACATCCAAGGCCAGACCCCGCAATTCCTGTACCAGTACATTAAACGATTCTGGAACCCCTGCGCTGGTAGCCGTCTCGCCCTTTACAATACTCTCGTAAATCTTCGAGCGGCCGTTCATATCATCCGATTTAATAGTGAGCAGCTCCTGGAGCGTATTGGCGGCGCCATAGGCTTCAAGGGCCCAAACCTCCATCTCTCCAAGTCTCTGACCACCGAACTGTGCCTTACCGCCCAGCGGCTGCTGGGTAACCAGTGAGTAGGGTCCGGTTGAACGGGCATGCATCTTATCGTCGACAAGATGGTGCAGCTTCAATATATACATCAGTCCTACAAACACTTCATTTTCAAACAATTCACCGGTACGGCCGTCCCGTAACTCAGTTTTTGAGTTCGCCGGTAAGCCCGCCTCTTTTAGCTTCTCGGAGATCATCTCCGGGGTAGCAGACTGAAAGATCGGAGTATCATACCATTCATCCAGCGCCAAGGCCGCCCATCCAAGCTCATTTTCAAGTAGCTGACCAAGGTTCATTCGCGAAGGTACACCCAAAGGATTCAGACAGAGATCTAGGGGAGTGCCGTCGTTCATGTACGGCATATCCTCTTCCGGCAACACCAGGGCAACAACACCCTTGTTTCCGTGCCGACCGGCCATCTTATCACCTTCCCGCAACTTTCGCTTGGTGGCTATAAGTACTTTCACGACCTCATCTACACCCGGCGACAGATCATCGCCTTCCGAGCGCTTGAGGCGCTGCACATCTATTACGGTTCCTTCGGTTCCGTGGGGAATCCGCAGGGAACTGTCTTTTACTTCTTTTGCTTTCTCGCCAAAGATAGAGTTCAGAAGCTTAAACTCCGGTGTGGTCTCAGTCTCCGACTTAGGAGTAACCTTTCCAACCAGAATCGACCCGGAACTAACCTTGGCTCCTATACTGGTAATCCCCTCTTCATCCAGGTATTCCAGCGCTTTTTCACTCACATTCGGTATATCACGGGTGAGCTTCTCCGGCCCAAGCTTTGTTTCGCGAATATCAATGGTGAACTCTTTTATATGTATCGAGGTATAAATATCCTCGCGGACAACTTTTTCAGAAATAAGAATAGCATCCTCGTAGTTATATCCATTCCAAGGAACGAAGCCAACCAGAACGTTGCGACCCAGGGCCAATTCACCCTTATCGGTAGCCGGACCATCGGAGATAGCCTGCCCTGCCTCAATTTTTTGGTTATAATGCACGAGGGGTTTATGATTAAAACAGGTATCCTGGTTAGTTCGTTGAAACTTGACCAGTTTATATACGTCCCGCTCATCCGGATCTTTTGCCTCATCCGGCTTTATCACTATACGCTGATTATTTACATACTCTACAGTTCCGGCGCGTTTCGCCTTCAACAGTACGCCCGAATCATAGGCTGTTTTGCCCTCCATACCGGTTCCAACCCGCGGCGCTTCTGGAAACACCAGCGGCACAGATTGGCGCTGCATATTAGAGCCCATCAGAGCACGGTTTGCGTCATCGTGCTCAAGAAACGGAATCAATGAAGTTGCGACCGAAACTACCTGTTTCGGAGAGACGTCCATATAAGAAATGGAATCAGCCGGCTTGGTATTATAATCGCCGGACTTACGCACCGAAATAAGCTCATCAACGAACTTTCCATCATCGCCCAAGTTTGCATTAGCCTGGGCAATGAAGTGCTTTTCTTCATCCATTGCAGATAGATACTCAATATCATCACTTACAATACTGTCTTTCACTTTGCGGTAGGGCGTCTCGAGAAAGCCATATTCGTTTACCCGGGTGTAATTTGCCAGAGAAACAATTAGTCCAATATTCGGACCTTCAGGGGTTTCAATCGGACACATTCGTCCATAGTGGGTATAGTGTACATCACGTACTTCAAACCCGGCCCGCTCGCGGGATAAACCTCCAGGACCCAAGGCGTTCAGTCGGCGCTTATGAGTCAACTCGGCCAAGGGATTGACCTGATCCATAAACTGCGAAAGCTGGCTGGAGCCAAAAAACTCTTTGACCGCCGCAACAACCGGCTTTATAGAGACCAGATCCTGGGGCTTGACCGTATCAGTTTCTTTCAAACTCATACGCTCTTTGGCGATTCTCTCCATCCGCGAAAAGGCGGTTTTCAGCTGATTCGCCATTAACTCGCCTACAGAACGAACCCGCCGGTTTCCAAGATGGTCGATATCATCAACATTATCTTCGCCAATGTACACTTTTATCAGGAATTTCATCGTATTGTAGATATCTTCCCTGCTAAGTACCTGGCTTTTATTTTCAAGATCGTAGTCGAACTTCTTATTTAGTTTGTAACGTCCTACCCGGCCTAGATCGTACCTTCGCGTACTGAAAAACATCGATTGCAGATCTTTTTCGGCACTCTCAAGGGTTATAGGCTCACCGGGCATTAAGACAGAATAGACTGAAATCAGAGCATCTTCCTTGCTCGGCTCATCCACATTTACATCATCACGGGTAAATTTTACTTCTTCCCGCTCAAAACAGTTTAAAATAATAGGCGAATGTAGGGATTCGGGGTTCTCATAATCAATGAGGCTCACCTCTTTTACCCCGGAGTGCAGCAGCTCATCGACATCATGGGGATGCAGTTTTTCACCGGCCCGGTAGAGCTTCTTCGGCTCACCTTCCCTCTCAATCCATACCGACTTCGAGAGTACCCTGCCTACCAGCTCATCGCGCCCCTCGCGGCTCTCTTGGACCACGGCGGATTCACTCTTATAAAAAACATCAATTATATCTTCTCTGGTGCTAAAACCTAGAGCTCGTAAAAACATTGTTCCGAGGATACGTTTTTTACGATCTATTTTTGCATAAATCAGCTCTTTTTTCTGATCGATTTCAAATTCGAGCCATGAACCTCGATATGGAATAATTCGCGAGGAATACACACCCTTCTCATGCGAGAAAATCACACCCGGAGAACGGTGAATCTGGCTTACCACTACCCGCTCGGCACCATTAATAATAAAGGTCCCCCGGTCTGTCATAAGTGGAATGTCACCAATATATATATCTTTCTGTCTTATTTCTCCAGTCTCCTGGAAAATAAGGTTTATTTGCGCTTTTATGGGAACAGCATAGGTAAGCCCCTTGAGCTTACACTGTTCCTCATCGAATTTTATATTCTTCTCATCAAGCGTATAATGAGTATACTCCAGCAGCATATCTCCGTTTGGACTCTCAATCGGAAATACCCCCTGAAACACCTCTTCAATACCCTGTAGTTGCAGCGGTTGCCCCGAAAGGAGCCTGTTCCTCTGCAAAAACCGTTCGTACGACGAGAGTTGTATGTCGATGAGATTAGGGAGTTCCATGACTTCACGAAACTCTTCCCCAATATATGTTCTCTTTCTTATGGCTTGGCTGCCTGGAAGCATCACCACCCCCTGGTAAAAACACCCCGCTCTTCGGACGTCGGGGTTAGATGGATTTTTTATTCTAAGACACAACCGGCCACCAGACACATTGCGGTCTGGTGGCGCGTGTGGGTACAACTAAATTGTATTTGCGTTAAGGAGAAGCTGTTATTTAACTTCAACAACTCCGCCGGCCGCCTCAAGTTTTTCTTTCATTGTATTCGCATCTTCCTTGGATATACCCTCTTTCAGAGCCTTATCACCGGATTCAACAATATCCTTAGCTTCTTTCAGACCAAGACCTGTAATTGCGCGAACCTCTTTGATTACAGGGATCTTTTTGCCGTCGGCAACACCCTTGAGGATCACATCAAACTCAGTCTGCTCTTCTTCTTCAGCACCACCAGCAGCAGGAGCTGCAGCAGCTGCTGCAACAGGAGCCGCTGCGGTAACACCGAACTTCTCTTCCATTGCAGTAATTAATTCAGATACTTCCAACACAGTCATGTTGGAGATAGCTTCTAAAATGTCTTCTTTCTTCAAATCTGCCATATTAACTTCTCCTTTAATTATCGACGATAGCATGGCTGTGAGCGAAGACTAACGCCGTTATATATATGGTTAACTGCAAACTGCAGTCTATTAACCTTCTTCTTGCTTCTTATCCGCCACAGCCTGCAATACCCGCACAAGTTTCTGCGGAACCGCATTCAGGGTATACACAAAGTTTTGGATCGGGGCATTCATCGTACCCATAAGTTTTGCGATAAGTTCGTCCCTGGTCGGCAATTTACTGAACGCTTCCATTTGGAGCACATCAAAGACATCTCCGCCGATGATACCGCCCTTTATTTCAACCGGATTCTCTTTTCCGAACTCAACCAGAATTTTTGCTGCCGGGCCCGCCTCTTTTCTCGGCAGGGCTACCGCTGTAGGGCCAATTAACAGATCATCTACTTCCGGCCGTTCAAGCTCTTTTAGAGCAATTTTTGCATAGCGGTTCTTTACAACCCTCAGTGCAGTATCCTCTTCACGCAGTTTGTTCCGAAGCTCAGAAATTTGGGAAACGCTCAAACCACGATAGTTGGTAAATATATAGTCTGCGGACTCTTGAAACATCTCTTTGAGTTGATTGACCGCATCCGTCTTCTCTTTATTAACTCTGGTTACATATTCTGCCATAGTATTATCTCCTTCGGCGGTACTTTACGCCAGTTCCCGGTATTCTATCTTTACACCCGGTCCCATCGTAGACGACACATATACCGACCGCATAAACTCACCCTTTGCATCGGAAGGACGCTTTCTCGCAATCTCTCCCAATACTGCCTGGATGTTTTCAAGCACCTGAGCTTTTTCCATTGAAACCTTTCCAATAGAAAAATGAACTACACCTGTTTTATCGGAGCGGTATTCAACACGACCCTTTTTCAACTCGTCAAGCGCAGCTTTTACCTCAAAGGTAACCGTCTGCGTTTTAGGGTTCGGCATCAACCCTCGTCGACCGAGGATCGGACCCAAACGACCTACATCCTTCATCATATCGGGAGTGGCTACCGCCACATCAAAATCAAGCCAGCCGCCCTGAATCTTTTCAATTAGATCAGAATCACCTACATATGCAGCACCGGCTTCGCGGGCCTCTTCGGCCTTTTCACCCTTTGCAAACACAAGAATTTTTTTCTCACCCTTGAATTGATTGGGTAACACCAGCGTGTCACGTACGGTCTGACTTTTCTTCAGGTTGAGTTTTACTGAAAGCTCAATCGTTTCGTCGAACTTAGCAAAGGAAAGCTCTTTTACCAGATCAACCCCTTCCTGGAGGGGATATTCCTTTTCTCGGTCAACCTTTTGCAGGGCATCTTTAAATTTTTTACCGTGTCTCATTTGCCGCCCTCCACTTCAACACCCATGCTTCGTGCTGTGCCGGCAACAATTTTCATAGCTGCTTTGATGTCATTTGCATTTAAGTCCGGCATCTTCATTTCAGCAATCTCTTTTACCTTACTTGCCGGAATCTTTGCAACTTTTATCTTATGCGGTTCGGCTGAGCCGCTCGCAATGTTACAAGCCTTCTTAATTAAGACGGCCGCCGGAGGAGTTTTGGTGATAAAAGAAAAACTTCGATCTGCAAAAACGGTAATTTCTACCGGAATTGTCAAACCCGCCTCTATATCACCGGTACGCTCGTTAAACTGCTGCACGAACTGCGGCGCACTGACTCCGTGAGGACCCAGAGCAGGACCAACCGGCGGAGCCGGAGTTGCCTTTTGCGCCGGTACCTGCAACTTAATAACCGCAGTTACCTTTTTCTTCGCCATAGTATAATCTCCATATCGTGGTAGTATCGTCCGTATGTTTCAACAGACTCCCATCAGCCCCTTCAACGAAGGGACATATTCACATTCGTTTAAATCTTTTCTACCTGCAGAAAGTCAACTTCCACCGGGGTGGAACGGCCAAAAATACCGACCGACACACGCAACTTGCCTTTCTCAAGGTTTACCTCTTCTATAGTACCGGTAAAGGTGTCAAAAGGCCCCTCTATAATCCGGACCGCCTCACCAGCAACAAAGTCCTGCTTAGGCTTCGCAACCTTATCGGAGCGTATTTCTCCGGTTTTCTGCAGTATTGACCGCGCTTCGTCTGCTGATATCGGCTGCGGCTTTGAACCGCCCATAGAACCGACAAAACCGGTTACACCCTGAATTTTTCGAATCTGCGAACAAATGCTCTTCCAGCCTTGTTCCGGCAAATCCATCTCTAACAGGATATATCCGGGTAAAAACTTCTTATTCGTTACTTTCCGTTTACCGTCTTTTACTTCTACTACTTCTTCCGAAGGCACCTTTACATCGGCGATAACTTCATCAAAAGGGGATTGTTCCCTAAGCTTTCGAATAAATTTCTCTACCTTATTTTCGTGCCCAGAATAGGTATGTAGGACGTACCATCCTTTCGCCATTTTCTTATCCTCTTTCCCTTCTCCCAAAAATTACACAAACTTTCCGCTGTGTATTCCGTACAGGGGATAAATGCGAACTAAAAAACTAAGTCCATACCTTTCAGGAGAAGGAAATCAACTACACCAAGTACTAAGGCGAAGGCTATCACCGAAATGATTACCACTTTTGTTGATGACGCCACATCCTCTCGGCTTGGCCACACCACCCGTTTCAATTCAGCGTAACTGTCTTTAAAAAACTGTATGATCTTCTTCATTTCGTCATTCCCCTCATGTTTAACAAAAAAAGCAGGCCAGGTAGGATTCGAACCTACAACATCCGGTTTTGGAGACCGGCGCTCTAGCCGTTGGAGCTACTGGCCTGTGTGAGGTCTCTACTTAATTTTTGATTCTTTATGCAGTGTGTGTTTTTGATCAAAACGACAATACTTGCTAAACTCCAACTTTCCTTGGATATTGCGCCGATTTTTTGTCGTTGTATAGTTTCTGCGACCACACTCACTGCATTTCAGCGCAATCTTCTCTATATTACCTTTTTTCTTACTCGCCATTGTAGATTACTCCTGTAATGATCGCTACTGCATACAAAAAGAAAAGCCTATTTCTCCATGCCATCCTAGAAGGGACAGCTTATCTAACTAGCCATATAATGTCAAGCAGAGAACGGAGAGATGCTTCGAGCCCTCGATCGGATTTGAACCGATGACCCCATCCTTACCATGGATGTGCTCTACCGACTGAGCTACAAGGGCTTAAAAGTGACTGGGCAAAAGTACCAAAGCCAGCCTTTTTTGTCAATACCAGCGGTTATAAATTTGTGTAAGGGAGACAGATTATCTTAAAGAATCGCCGGCCTGAACGCTTGTCATTTTAGGCTGTACTCACTACTATCCTGGAGTAGATGGCTCAAAGCGGAATACACTACAGACGAAAACTACAAGAACTCACCCTGCTGTTTGAAATAAGCCAGACCCTTGATCGGAGTCTCGACCTTGAACAAGTAATTCTGCCGGTACTGAGACAACTAAAAGAGCATATGGGGCTTTCCCATGGAACCGTAACCCTGCTGAACCGGCAAACAGGGCTTATTACAGTGGAAGCGGCCGTGGGTATTGCCCGAGATTCTCAGTCACAAGTAGTCTACAGCCCCGGGGAAGGGGTTACCGGTAAAGTTGTTCAATCCGGCAAACCGATGGTAATACCTAATATACAGGAAGAGACCGATTTTCTCGATAAAACGGGGGTGCATCGCGAGAAAGGTGGCCAGGCGGTGGCCTTCATTTGTGTACCGGTTATGACCAATAAGGATATTCTGGGGGCACTCAGCGCAGACCGGGCCGACGGAAGCCCTCAGAGCCTGGAAGACGATGTCCGACTGCTGTCCATTGTTGCATCTATGATCGCCCAGGCGGTAAAACTCCGCCGGAGCGTTCAGGAAGAGCGTGAGCGCCTCATGGATGAAAACCGCAGACTGAAGGACCAGCTGGAAGAAAAGTTCAGACCCAAAAACATCATCGGCAACAGTACAGCTATGAAAGAGGTGTTCAACCTGATGGCCCAGGTATCGGGAAGCGAGGCATCGGTACTGATCCGGGGTGAAAGCGGTACGGGGAAGGAACTGATTGCGCTGGCCATTCACTATAACAGCCCCCGCTCCGAAGGACCCTTTGTGAAGGTAAACTGTTCTGCCCTACCGGAGACGGTCATTGAAAGCGAGCTATTTGGTCACGAAAAGGGAGCCTTTACGGGTGCAGTCCAAACCCGAAAGGGGCGTTTTGAACTGGCTGACGGAGGAACCATCTTTTTAGACGAGATTGGAGACCTGCCCCTTTCGATTCAGGTTAAGCTTCTGCGGGTTCTGCAGGAGCGGGAGTTTGAACGGGTCGGAGGCAACCATACTCAACGGGTAAATGTACGGATTATCACCGCAACCCACCGGAATTTGGAGCAGATGATAGAGCAAAACGAGTTTCGGGAAGACTTATACTACCGTTTGAATGTATTCCCCCTCCACGTACCCCCGCTCAGGGATCGCAAAAGCGATATCACTTTGCTGGCAGATTATTTTACCGAGAAATACAGTACAAAGAACAACAAGGAGATCCGCAGGATCTCTACTCCGGCCATTGAACTACTCTCGTCCTACCATTGGCCGGGAAATGTGCGCGAACTGGAGAATTGTATCGAACGGGCAGTACTTTTGAGTACCGATGGCGTGATTCATGGTCATCTCATGCCTCCCACCCTGCAATCGGCCGAATCTACCAACACTCTTCTACATAAAACTCTCGAGGAAGAGCTCGAACGGTTTGAAAAGGAGATCCTCCTGGATGCGCTGAAATCGAGCAAGGGGAATGCCGCCCGGGCAGCCCGCATTTTAGGACTCACCGAAAGAAAAATTGGATTACGAATTTCCAAATACGGCATTGATTCCCGCCGCTTCCGTTCTTAAAATTTAAGTATGCCTCAAGCTACTCTTTAAGGAGATTCCATGAGCGATAAAAAACCGACCAACAAGGCTTCGAAATCAAATTCAGATGCCATAAAAAACACACCCGCCCCGCATGAGGAAACCCACGGACTCTACAACAGCCGTCACGGGAAAGACGGACCGTCGGTAAGTTGGGGTTTTGCAGAGCACCTCAAATATACCCTGGGCGCCGATCGCTTTAACGCCACGTCGCGCGACCAGTTTATGGCCCTGGCCTATACAATTCGCGACCGTATTATGCATCAATGGCTGAAAACAAAGCAAACCCACTATGACCAGGATGTAAAACGGGTTTACTACCTGTCCATGGAGTTTCTGATGGGCCGCGCCATGGGCAACAACATTATTAACATGGAGCTGAAAGGAGAAGTTCACGAGGCCCTGGAAGAACTCGGGTACCGGTATGAGGAGCTGGCTGAACAGGAGGTGGATGCAGGACTGGGAAACGGTGGCCTCGGGCGCTTAGCCGCCTGCTTTCTCGATTCTATGGCAACCATGGACCTGCCGGCCTACGGTTATGGCTTGCGGTACGACTACGGGATTTTCCGTCAAAAAATAGACAACGGATACCAGGTTGAACAGCCCGATGACTGGCTGCGATGGGAGAACCCCTGGGAAATTGAGAGACCCGAGCACTCGGTGGATGTATATTTCGGAGGACGGGTGGAGCCAATGCTGGAGCGCGGCAGCCGAGTCTACCGCTGGGTCGATGCTCAATCAGTAAAAGGGATTCCTTATGACATGCCGATTGTCGGATACGGGGGAGCTACGGTAAACACCCTGCGCCTCTGGTCCGCCCGGGCGGCGGAGGAGTTCGATTTTGAGGATTTTAATGCCGGAGATTATGTTGAAGCGGTCAGCGCCAAGGTAATGGCTGAAAACCTAACCAAAGTGCTCTACCCAAACGACAAACTCTACCTAGGCAAGGAACTCCGCTTAAAGCAGCAATACTTTTTTGTCTCCTGTTCACTTCAGGACATATTGCGCCGATTCAAGCGCGGCTCCAATAGTTGGGATGCGTTCCCCAAATATGCCGCCATTCAGCTCAATGATACCCACCCCTCGCTGGCGGTACCAGAGTTGATGCGACTATTGATTGACGAAGAGGGATTGCGCTGGAACCACGCCTGGAATATTACCGGCAGAACCTTAGGATATACAAACCACACTCTGATGCCGGAAGCACTGGAGAAGTGGCCGGTGCCAATGCTGGACCACCTACTACCCCGTCATCTGCAGATCATCTATGAGATCAATCATCGTTTTCTGCAGAAAGCTATAACGGTATTTCCTCAGGACATGGAAAAAATACGCCGGGTAAGTCTGGTTGAAGAGACTACTCCTAAGCAGATCCGCATGGCCCACTTATCAATAGTCGGCTCTCACTCTACCAACGGGGTGGCGGAGCTGCATACTAAACTACTGAAAAGGCGTTTGGTCCCCGAACTGGCGGCAATCTTTCCCGAGCGTTTTAACAGCAAGACCAACGGCATCACTCAACGCCGCTTTCTGCTGCATGCGAACCCGCCATTGGCAGAGCTTATCAACAGCACCATCGGCAATGAATGGATTACGGATTTATCTAAAATTTCCAAATTAAAGCAGCATATCGACGATCCGGGACTTCAAGAGGCCTTAGGCAAGGTAAAGCGTCAGGCTAAGGTAAAACTCTCCGATTATATTCATAAAACCCACGGCTGGGTAATAGACCCGGACAGTTTTTTTGATGTGCAGGTGAAGCGGATGCATGAATATAAGCGACAGTTGCTGAACGCGATCCACATTGTTATATTGTACAACCGAATGCGAAAGGGCAATCCGGATGATTTTGCACCGCGAACTTATTTATTCGCCGGAAAGGCAGCCCCCGGGTATGAGATGGCTAAACTGATAATCAAGTTTATCAACAACATTGCAGCGGTCATCAACTACGATGCCAAGCTAAAAGGACGATTAAAGGTACATTTCTTGCCGAACTACAGTGTCTCATTGGCAGAAAGGATCATACCTGCCACCGATCTGTCCGAACAGATCTCTACTGCCGGGACGGAAGCATCGGGAACCGGAAATATGAAGTTTATGTGCAACGGAGCTCTCACAATAGGAACAATGGATGGGGCTAATATAGAAATTGTGGAAGAGGCGGGACGGGAAAATGCCTTTATTTTCGGCATGTCTGCAGATGAAGTGGCCGAGCTGGCGCCCAACTACAACCCTCTCACTATTTACGCTGAGAACTCCGAACTTAAAGAAGCGGTCGACCTCATTTTCTCCGGTCACTTTAACTTCTCCGAACCGGGTATATTTGAGCCCCTGCGGCAGGCACTGTTTGAACAGGGTGATCAATATATGCACTTAGCCGACTTGCCCTCCTATTGCCAGGCCCAGGATGCCGCAATTGGGCTATACAACGATCATCGAAACGAGTGGAACCGTAAAGCCCTCATTAATATAGCATCTTCAGGGAAATTCTCTTCCGACAGAACCATAGCCCAGTATGCGCAGGAGATTTGGGACCTAAAAGCCTGTCATGTTGATAAGGATATCGACCCCTGCGACACGCTGGAGAATGCACGGAAGGTGGAAGAATAGCCGACTCGTTTCAGGTTCCTTTCTGAGTTCCTTCTTAAAAGGAAAACTGCTGTAAAAATGGAACTACGTATGGATCTAAGCTAGTGAACACGAGCACTACCAGCAGAGCCGGCAGAAAGTTTCCGGTTTTTATGTCATGTAGTTTGAGCAGATTCATTCCTATCATTAGAATCAGGATACCACCGGTCCCGGAAATTTCAGCCAGCCCGAGGTCACCGATAAGCGGTCCGATTACTCCAGCCAGCAGGGTTAAACCGCCCTGATACACAAGAATCGTTATAACCGAGAACATCACACCGATTCCCATAGCGGCAGTAAACATAATCGCCATAAACCCGTCCAGCACCGATTTCATCAAAATCAAATCGTAATTTCCCTCGGCACCAGCTTTGATAGCACCCACAATTGTCAGAGCTCCCACACAGAAGAGCACCGATGCATCCAAAAAGCCCTGAGCAAAACTAGACCCACTTTCTGCATTTTTTGCAAAGGTGCGCTGCAGCCATCCACCGAAATTCATTATACCGCCCTCAATGTTCCAGGCAGTACCGAGCATACCCCCAAGAATCACCGCCAGAGCCATATAGACAATCCGTTGTGATTCAAAGGTCATCTGCATACCAATGGCCAGAGAGATGAGACCGGCACCTATGTACACAACCTCTTTTATTTTAGGACTCATATTTTTGCGCAGCAGAAGTCCTACCAAAGAACCGATTATAACTGTAATACAATTAACTATTGTGGCTATCATGGCGGGTATTGTAGCGAATCCCCCCGATTCTGGGAATAGATATATCTCTTTTTACAACATGTATTTTAAAAAGTGTGGCTGCCGGGCGCTGCACCGGCACTCGCCCTTGCACTGAGGCCGGTGTACGAATCCCGGAAAAAGGGCTACACTTGGCCTTATGCTAGGTCAATCAGCACGTTCAGAAGTACTACCGTATGAGTGCCTCATTCCCAGTGCCGGATTATCCCGCCGCATGGGAACCTGGAAACCACTGCTCGAATACCGTAAGCGCCCATTGATCTTTGCCTCGGTGGATAACGCACTCGCCGCCTGCGAGCGGGTTATACTGGTAAGCGGGCATCGGGCGGAGGAACTCGAAAAGATGTGTGCAGAGGAGTACGCCGGTTCACAGCGGGTAGAGTGCATCCGTAACCCCCAGTATGAGCGGGGGATGTTCAGCTCAATTCAAACCGGAGCTGCCCAAATTCGAAGCCAGTGGTTCTTCGTATCCCTGGGTGATATGCCCGAGATTCCGAAAGAGCTGTACTTCAAATTAGTGGAATTGGCCGATCAATCGGATGAATATGATATCATCCGACCGCTGTTTCAGGAGCGTCCGGCTCATCCGGTTCTGCTGAGGCGTAGTGTGATTACGAGCATCCGCAGCCTGCCGGCAGATGCGAACATGCAGCAGGTGTTTAAGCATCACAGCAGCCACAGCGGGCAGAAGGTAATGGAAGTGCCGGTGGATGAACCGGGCAGCCTATTCGATATCGATTCACCTGCAGATTTTGAACACACCGATACCCAAACCGACCTACAGGAGGAATAGACATGCAATTGGAACCATTTAAACTCGAACGCTTTTTTGCCAAATATGAGTTCAATGTAGAGTATCAGATGAGCGCCTCCGACTGTGAATCGATGAGTGTCGGTGAACTGCTGTCATACGATACAAACTCCACTTCCCTCGGCGGGCTGGAACAACTGCAGCTGGGCTATACAGAATCAAACGGAGCTCCTCAGCTGCGGAAGGCCGTCAGTAGTCTATATTCACAAATTTCCCCGGAGGGGGTGTTAATTGCTGCCCCGGAAGAGTTGATCTTTCTGTTTCTTAATGCGCATCTTGCAAAAGACGACCATGTAGTTATTACCACCCCCGCCTATCAGTCCCTCACGGAGATCCCACGCTCACTCGGCTGCCGAGTAAGTACATGGCCGGTGGAGCTGCAGAACGGACGTTGGCAGCTTGATTTTAATTATTTAGAGCGGGAAATAAGCGATTCAACTAAAATGGTCATCGTAAATATTCCCCACAATCCAACCGGCCTGGCCTTTACTGAAGCAGAGAAGAAGGACTTAACGGATATTTTGAGGCGCCATGGAACCTTGCTGCTGGCCGACGAGATGTATTGGCAGCTGGAATATGCTGATGAAGTCTCTTCCACCCCCTTCTGCGACCTGTACGAGGGGGCAATCAGCCTTTCCGGACTTTCGAAAGCCTACGGACTGCCGGGCTTGCGCATCGGCTGGTTAGCCGGCCAGTCGAGAGACCTGATAGAGCCGGCGGCCCAACTAAAGGACTATACCACCATCTGCAATTCCGCCCCCTCGGAGCTTCTCGCTTTGATCGCGGTTCATAACAGCGTACCCTTAGTGGGGCGTTGCAGAGAAATTATAGCCGAAAACAAGGCCTTGCTCAGTAAACTGGCCAAACGCCACCCACATAGCATCGAGCTACTGCCCGGACAGGGCGGGTCAATTCTATTTCCCCGCTTTATTGACGGCCGGTCTGCCGAAAAAGCTTCCCAGCAACTTATCGAAAAACAAAACCTTTTAATGCTTCCCGGACCTCTGTTCGACATGCCGGACAACTATTTTCGTGTCGGAATTGGGCGGACAAGCTTTGCCCAGGCACTAAGCAAATTTGAGGATATATTATGAATGAAAACGCACAACGCTACTATAAGAAAACTGATCTTCCCCATGCCCTTCGTGAATTGAAGGGACGCCCGCTAGTAGTATTTGACCTGGAGACTAACGGCCTCTCAAACCGTAGCAGCGTCCTATCTTGCAGTGCTTTTAAGTTCAGCATTCGCAGCAGCACTTCAGCAAAGGGTCCGGAGGGCTTCTCTATTCAACCTGACAAGATTCAACCTGAGGATCCATTCGTCTTTCCGGAGGCCGGACCTCTGCAGTTAACCGGTGTTTTCGAGCGGTACTACTTTTCCCGAGAGCCGGAGAATATGGGTGCGATCCGGGTAAACGGACTAAGCGAGGATGTAATCCGCAGCCGTCGCGGGAGCGAAGATTGGCCGACTTTTTTTTCAGAAGACAAGGAGTTTCTAGATTTTATTGGCGATGCCGGACTGTTCGTAGCCCACAATATCGACTTTGACGCCCAGTTTGTGCCGTTTCTGTTTGACAAGCCGCTGTTTTGCACGATGAAAAGCAATAGCATCGGTAAATACCCAAAATTGGCCGAGTTAGCCCGCCGATTTAAGATTACCACCGATGGATCTCAACTTCA
>JAIPFV010000116.1 GCA_021736475.1 Spirochaetia bacterium
AAGCGGCCTTTTCCATAGAAAAAACCCTGGACATAATGCGCGGCTCCGTAGGAACCCAGTTTGATCCCTGGGTTTTTGAATCCTTTGAAGCCTGCTTGCCGAAAATACTGGCCATTTACGAAGACTACAAGGAAGTATAGGGATTCATACTTTGGGAAGATGAACCGCCCTCGTGAAATTTTCAAGCTTTATAATAGAAAATCAAGATAATTTGTTTTGTTGATGAGAGAGAATTTCGAGTTTGGATAATTTTCTTTCCATATTTGAACTCATAGGCAAAAAGCCGACCTTCACGCTCTTCTATAAGATCAATTTCTTTCTTGTCCCAAGTTCGCTAGAAAAAAACATTTCTCTGCATCCTATCGTACACCACTTTCTTCATCCTTTCCATAAACAGAAAGTTTTCCCACGGAGCTCCTATATCGTCTCGTTTATCCGGCGGGTTAAAATTTGCAATAATTGCATTTCTTATTCCATTATCAAAAAAATAGTATTTGCTTTTTTTTGTAACCTCTTTTTAAGCATTTTACAAGAGTTTTGAGGAATCAAACTCCTCATAGTATCATTTTTTTGAGGATACTATGCACTTAAACTCCCCGAATTTTGGGTACAATTGTGCAAATCGACTAAAAACGATATAAATCACTCATGGCACGTATAGAATTCGGACACACCTGGTGGGGAAAACGATGGCTCGAGGCACTCTCGAACATCGACTACTCCAATCGCCTTCCGCGGGGCAAGCGCTATGGGCGGAACGGTTCGGTAAGAACCATCGACATAGATGGACCTAAAGTCTCGGCGAAGGTAAAGGGACGGCAGCCGTCCCCCTACTCGGTCTCCCTCAAGCTCTGGACCTTCAAAAAGACGGAGAAAGAGGCCCTTGTCCGCATCGTAAGGGAGAACCCCTACTACCTCTCGCAGCTGGGGGCTCACCTATTGCCTGCCGAGCTGGAGGAGGAGGCCGAGACCGCGGGAATCAGGCTCTTTCCCAAGAGCTGGAAGGAGCTGGCGATGCGCTGCAGCTGTCCCGATTGGGCGGTCCCCTGCAAACACCTCGCAGCGGTGGTCTACATCATCGCCAACGAGATAGACAAGAACCCCTTCCTCGTGTTCCACATGCACGGGCTTGACCTTTTGAGTGAAGTAGGCGGCAGTACGGCCGGAGAGGCGGAGGAGCCCATTGCCGGTATAGAATCCTTTCTCGCCTATAAGCCCGAGGAGTACAATTACTACCGCGAACGCCTCGAGCATATCGACTTCTCGTCTATTCCCGATCTGTATCCTGCGATATCCCGACTCCTCACCGAGTTTCCCCTCTTCTACCTTAAGAAGGACTTCAAGGAGATACTCCTGCAGGGGTACCACAGGAGCTCGAAGGCGACAAAACGCCGTGTAAAGAGTCTCGACCTTCAAGAGGAGCCGCCGAAGACCCTCTACAGCAGCTGCGGAATCAACATCTACAAGGGAAAGTTCCGTTTTTCAGGATCCCTCAAAAAGGGACAGCAGGAAATCCGCTTCGACTCCGAGAATATGGGCCCCTTTATAGAATACCTGCAGCTCCTGTCGGCGGGAGACCTCTCCGCCTACCCTCCCGTGCTTTCATTCCTCGTTATGCTCCACAGCTTCGTGCTCAAACTTCTCGAGCAGCAGGCAGCCATACCCGACATCGTGTCGATACGAAAGGGCAGCTACGTGATTCGCTGGATTCCCGCCCTTTTCAACGAAGATACTACCCATATTTTCGACACCTTCGTAGAAGCCCTTCCGAAAGAGATTGTGCGCTACGGAAAAACACCCCTCGAACATAGGGAGCAGGTGCTCTTCCTCATCTCCTTCTTCATTCGCCACTACCTGCGGGAGTTCGAAGCGGTGAAGAAGGCCGAAGATGACCCGATTACCGCACTCTTCTTCGCTGGGGAGGAATACAGCCCGAAGAAATTCGAGGAGCGGGAGAATGCCCAGACAATTCATCTCTGGCTCGGCCGTTTCTTTATCCGCCCCGTAGACCACAGGCCGGTTATCCACATAGGGGAGAGCTCCGAAGAGCGGTTCCAATTCGAAATACGGATAGGAGACCGGCGAGAGGAAGAGGAGCTCCCCATCCTGTTTCGCGATTTTCTGAAGAAAAGTCAAAGCGAGACCATGCCCCTCCTACGCGACCTCAGCCTGCTCGCCACCTACCTTCCCACGGTAAACGATTTTCTTCGAAACCGGGAAGCCATAGTGGTGGATGGAGAGGGGTTTCTCGAGCACTGGTTCTCCGCCCTGCCCGCCCTCAAAACCCTTGGCGTGCATACCGTCGTTCCTAAAGCCCTGCGAGAGTGCTTCATGCCCCAAATATCACTGAAAATGGGGGCCCCTGCGGGTTCTTCCGAGAAGGTGGTCTCCTACACATCCCTCAAGGAGATGCTGCAGTTCGACTGGAACATAGCCGCCGGAGACCGGTTTATCGATCCCCAGGAGCTGTTCGAACTTAGGGGAAAGTACGGAAGATTCGTACGCTACAAGGATATGTTTCTTGAACTCGACGAAAAGCAACTCGACGCCCTGTCCAGGCAAATGGAAAAAGCACCGTCCCCCTCCCCCCTGGACCTCCTGAAGACCGGGCTTACCGGTATGTTCGACGGTGCGCCGGTGGAGACCGATGGTGAGGTGGAAAGACTCTTCTCAACCCTGCTCACCCCGCCGGAGGTTGAGGTACCGGCCGATCTCCAGGCCGAACTGCGGCCCTACCAACTTCGCGGCTACCGGTGGCTCTACCACAACCATCGCATAGGACTCGGATCGGTGGCAGCCGACGACATGGGACTTGGCAAGACGGTGCAGGTAATCGCCCTCCTGCAGCAATTGAAGGACGAGAAGGTGGTCTCCAAGAAAAAACCGGTATTGATAACTGTACCGGCAAGCCTTATGACCAACTGGCAGCGGGAAATCGAGCGCTTTGCACCGGGGTTGCAGATCGGCATCTACCACGGCAGCGAACGGGAGCTGCAGGAGGGGACGGAGGTCCTGATTACCACCTACAGCCTCGTACGCAGAGACATCGAAGAGCTTAAGAAAACACGCTGGTCGGTGGCGGTCATAGACGAGGCGCAGAACATCAAGAATTCGAGCTCCGCCCAAACCAAGGCGGTGAAGTCGATAAAGGCGGACCACCGCATCGCCATGACCGGAACTCCGGTGGAAAACCGCCTGCTCGACTACTGGAGCATCATCGACTACGTAATGAAGGGCTATCTGGGCAGTAAAACCGGCTTCAAAGAGGGCTATGCGGTTCCCATCGAGCGCTACCGCGACCGCACGGCGCTGGAGCGGTTCCGCAGGCTAACCTCACCCCTCATTCTGCGGCGTCTGAAGACCGACAAATCGATCATAGGGGATCTTCCCGAAAAGGTCGTAACCAACCGTTTCCCCGCCCTTACCACGGAGCAGGCGGTACTGTACCAGCAGCTGGTGGAGCACACCGATAGTTGGCTCGCCGATGCCGAGGGAATCGGCCGCTCGGGAATCGTCTTCAAGCTGATGACGGGACTCAAACAGATCTGCTGCCACCCCCGCCTCTACAGCAAACAGGGCGCCCGCCAAGCGGAGGTCTCGGGAAAATCGGCTGCCCTGCTCGAACTCCTGCAGACCATCGCCGAGCGCGGGGAGAAGGCGCTTATCTTTACCCAGTTCGCCGAGATGGGCGAGCTGCTGAAGGAGATAATTGAGAGCAGCCTCGAGCTGCCCTGCCTCTTCTTCCACGGAGGAAGCAGCAAAAAGGCGCGGGATGAGATGGTCGATCTATTTCAGAACGACCCCGACTGCCGCATCATGGTGCTCTCCATCAAGGCGGGGGGAGTGGGCCTGAACCTTACCGCCGCGAACCACGTGATCCACTACGATTTGTGGTGGAACCCGGCGGTGGAGAACCAGGCTACCGACCGCGCCTTCCGCATCGGCCAGCGAAAGGACGTGACGGTGTACCGCCTTATTACCCGGGGCACCTTCGAGGAGAAAATAATCAGTATGCTCGAGGCAAAGAAGGAACTGGCCGACCTCACCGTTTCCGAAGGCGAGCAGTGGCTTACCAAGATGAGCACGGGGGACCTGAAAGAGTTGATTGAACTGAGCGAGGGGTAGATTCGGTACCACGGTCCATTACCGCTAGGTTGACCAGTTTTCTAGTTCCAATCCCTCAATCTTTTCAAAATGTTTTATATTATTTGTGACCAATATAAGATTATGTGAGAGTGCGGTTGACCCAATTAGCAAATCCATATCATCAATAACCTTTTATGCTGTATATTAAAATATCGGTATCAATCAAATAATTCATTTTCTTTTCCGAATCTATCTGAATTTTTTCGACTTCTCCATATTTCACCTACTATTTCTTCAGCTTCTCTCTCATCCTTCCAACTGCCGGATAATTTCAAGAACTCGTCTGTTTGGTTTGGTTCAAATTCATTGGGCTTAGATAAGTATTTTTGGAGAATATACACTACTTCTTGGCTAATCGATCTCTTTTCATTCGCTGCCAAATTGCGAAGCGATTCATACAGCTTTTCATCGATATCTTTTACTTGTAGGTTAGCCATATATTACCCCCTACTTATAGTATAAAATGTATCATGACTTTTTAATAACTATTCATGCACGCTTAGATAGATTTTCCTGTGCTTGCACCATTTTTTTTCTCTCAGGCGATTGACAAACAGAGTGGGGTCGGGTAGATTAACTGCATGAATGATTCTATACATAGTAACAGTTGGTGGCGCCTCATTTCCTACGGCCGGAGTAGTGTGAGGTGGACGTAATATAAGCGACACCGGGCCGGCCTATGGAACATAGGGCCGGTCCGGCGGAAACATTCAACGCTCGGGGCATGCCCCCGGGCGTTTTTTTGTGCACATATAGCACAGCTAAAGGAGACAACATTCATGACGGAAGAGAAAACCATGGACAAAACATTTTTTAACCTTGAAGCCGGGAAAGGGAGGCGGGACGGGATAATCAAAACCCTCTCCGGCGAGAGGTTCACTCCCTTTACCCTGGCAAAGAAGCTGGAGGCGAAGGTTATTCTTGAATCGGCCTCCTTTAAGAAGGGACGTGAACGTTACTCTCTGCTGCTGGTTCAGGAGGCCTTTACTGTGCTGCAGGAGGGCTCCGAGCTTATTATGAGCCGGGATGGAAAACGGCACAAACTGAACAGTGGTGCCAAGGATATTCTGGATGTGCTCACCTACTTTGCAGGCCAGCACCCGCCCCTGCACCAGGACATTCCCATGCCCGCCGGGGGCATAGGCTTTTTATCCTACGAGTTCGCCCGCTTTTGCGACGACATTAAGTTTACTCTGAAGGAAGATAAGCTCAACCTTCCCACCGCCGCCTTCATCTTCGGGCATATCTTTATAATCTTCGATCACTACACCGACATCCTCTACTTGATGGGCCTCAATTATAAGGAGCACGAGATAGACCTTCCCGCGGCCATGGCGGCTACGGAACAGAAGCTCAACGACCTGAACTTCAACTACCTCTCCTCCGAGCAATCCCACTACGAAGGGGCTATCCTTAACAGAAAGCAGGAGAAAGCCGAGTACCTGGAGGGGGTACGGCGGATAAAAGGGGAAATTGTAAAGGGGAAGCTGCTCCAGGGAGTACTCTCGCGGCGGGTACATATCCGCTCGGCAATTCCAGCCCTGGAGGCCTACAAACGGCTCCGCTCCCGGAACCCCTCCCCCTACCTGTTTTACATCGACTTCGGGGAATACCAGCTCTTTGGTTCATCACCGGAAGTGCACGTAAAGGTTAAAAATACGCGGGCGGAGGTCCATCCGATTGCCGGTACGCGGCGCCGGGGAGCTACGGTGCAGGAAGACAAGCGGCTGGAGGAGGAACTGCTGAACGATGAAAAGGAGCGAGCCGAACACCTTATGCTGGTGGACCTCGCCCGGAACGACCTGGGCCGCATATGCGTTCCAGGTACAATCAAGATGGACCAGTATATGGAGGTGGAACACTTCTCCCATGTAATGCACATCGTATCCAAAGTAAGCGGCGAGATCCTGCCGGAGATGGGCGGGGCAGAGGCGATTCGAGCCACCTTTCCCGCAGGTACCGTCTCGGGGGCCCCGAAAATAAGGGCGATTGAGGTAATCGACCGGCTTGAGACCGAACCGCGCAGTTTTTACTCCGGAATTGTCGGGTATATGGAGCCCGACGGCAGCGTTGATACCTGTATTACCATCCGCAGCGGCTTAAAGCAGGGCGACTCCCTGCTGCTGCAGGCCGGAGCCGGGGTGGTGTACGATTCTGATCCTGAACGGGAGTTTGAAGAAACAAATGAAAAACTGCGTGCCCTGGCGGCTGCAGTTGGATTGGAGATTTAAAATGATACTATTAATTGACAATTACGACAGCTTTACCTACAACATTTTCCAGTATTTGAAAGAGGTTACCCCCCAGGAGATACGGGTGGTCCGCAACGACTGCATCACCACCGACGAGATCGATGCCCTCCAGCCGGATATGCTCATTGCAGGTCCGGGACCCGGCCGGCCGGAGGAGGCGGGCCGGCTGGAGGAGATTATCCTCCACTGCCTGCAGAAAATGCCCATCCTGGGAATATGCCTGGGCCATCAGGCGATAGTTCACGCCCTGGGCGGGAAAATTGTAGCGGCAAAACATATTGTCCACGGCAAAAGCGAGCGTATCCAGCTGAACGGGAAAGGCCTCTACCGGGCAATTCCCTCGCCGGCGGTATTCACCCGCTACCACTCCCTGGTAGCCGAGCACACCTCCCTTCCCCGGGAGCTTGAAGTTAGCGCCCGGAGCGAGGACGGCGAGATTATGGGAGTACAGCACTCCACGCTGCCGGTGGAGGGGATTCAGTTTCATCCCGAATCAATCGCCTCCGAATACGGACACAAGCTGCTGAAGAATTTTGTGGAATACCAGCGCGAACCCTTCCCCGTCCGCGAGACCCTGCTTCGATGTATCGCCGGAGAGGATCTTTCCTTTGATACCGCCCGGGGGTTTATGGATGAACTTACAGCCGGTAACCTTAGCCCCAGTCAAACCTCCGCTTATCTGACAGCGCTGAATGCCAAGGGCATCACCGCCGGTGAAATTGCCGGCTGCGCCTCGGTGCTGCAGAACAAACGGGTTCCCATTTCCCTCCGCGCCCCGGTGCTGGACACCTGCGGTACCGGGGGAGACGGGGCGGGCAGCTTCAATATCTCATCTATGGCCGCCCTGATAGCCGCCGGTGCAGGGGCGGCGGTAGCCAAACACGGCAACCGCGCCGTAAGCTCCCTGAGCGGGAGTGCCGACTTTTACGCCAAGCTTGGACTGAGCATCGACCTTAAGCCCGAGGAATCGGAGACTTTAATCAACGATACGGGGTTCGGATTCCTGTTCGCTCCCATCTACCACAGCGCTATGAAGCATGCCGGAGTGGTGCGACGGGAGCTCGGCTTTAAGACTATCATGAACCTCCTGGGCCCACTCTCGAACCCGGCTGGTGCGAAGTACCAGCTGCTAGGGGTATACGACCCCGACTATTGCCTGCCCATGGCCCAGGCCGCCGTAACCCTTGGGGTGGAACGGGTGCTGGTAGTCCATGGAAATGACGGGCTGGATGAGATTTCCATTTCGGCCCCCAGCAAAACCGTGTATGCCGATGCCGAAGGGAAGCTGGAGGTAGGCGAGTTTAACCCCGAAGACCATGGGCTGAGCTTGTATCCGGCGGAGGAGCTGCAGGGTGGTTCGGCGGAGGATAACGCCGCCGAGGCGCGCCGCATCTTAGACGGAGAGGGCCGGCCTGCAATCCGTGCTTCGGTCCTGCTCAACGCCGGTGCCGCCCTGTACGTGTACGGGGCGGCTGGCTCTATAATCGAGGGCTTCCGTATAGCCGAAGCGGCCCTTGAAAGCGGCCAGGTTGCCGAAAAAATACAGCACATACAGCGGGTCACCGAAGCCCTGCAGGCCCGAAGCGCCGCCGCCCTGGAGCACGTAGTATGAACAACATCCTTGCTACCATAGTTACCCAGCGACGGCGCAGGCTGGATGAACTTGGCCCTGAACTTGGACATCCGGTACCGACCAGCCGGAGGGCTCCGGTGGTACCCTTCGGGCGCGCCCCCTTTGTGATTGCCGAAATAAAGCGGCGCTCTCCCTCGCGGGGGAGTATCGACAGCATCTACGATCCGGCAGCCCAGGCCAGGCTCTACCGGTCCAAGGGAATTAAAACGGTAAGCATCCTTACCGAAGAGGATTTCTTCGAAGGCTCGCTGAAGGACCTTATGGAGGTAAAGGAGGCCCTCCCCTCTTTGGGTGTGCTCAGAAAAGACTTTCTGCTGACGGTGGAGGATGTGGAAGTTTCCTACCGCGCCGGGGCGGATGCAGTTTTGCTGATCGCCTCTATTCTAAGCCGGGCAGAACTGGAAAAGCTCTACCGGCGGGCGGTAGAGCTGGGCATGGCGCCCCTGGTGGAACTCCATTCGCCGGAGGACCTCCGCAAGGCCGAACCCCTGCAGCCGGAGTTTACCGGGATCAACTCCCGCGACCTGACCAGCTTCCGCATCGACCCGGCCCATCCGATTAAAATGAAGAGCCTGATTACCTGGCCGACGGCGGTAGTGTACGAGTCGGGCATCCGCAGCCGCGAAACGGCGATGCTCCCGGGCAGGAGCGGCTTTGCCGGAATCCTGGTAGGCGAGGCAGCCGTCCGTGACCCCCAGCTAATCCCCGACTTGATCCGGGGCTTTGAAACCGGCCGGGCCGCCCGCGGGGGCTGCCCATTGGAGCAGAAGCCGGAACAGAGCTTTTTCTGGGAGACCCTGTTT
>JAIPFV010000117.1 GCA_021736475.1 Spirochaetia bacterium
GATTTAGGGGCACCGCGGGGGAAGAACCTCCGCGGTACCTATATCCGGGGTTATTTAGTTGTTGTGAGAGGAGGCGCACCACCAAATGCAGCATAAATCAAATTTAAGACGTCACCAGGACCTGTGGGGAAGACTTTTTGTTTTACCGGCGATCCTCTTTTTTTCAGTGTTTAATTTCTATCCAATTATCAATGCGATGTACACTAGCCTTTTTAAGAAAAAGGTGCTTAGTCTGAATCCTCCGGATTTTATAGGTTTGGAAAATTACCGCTATTTATTTACTTCGGGAGATTTCTGGAACTCAATTCGGGCTACCACTGTTTTTACACTGGGGACCTTTATTCCGCTGCTGATCTTCAGTTTACTGTTGGCGGTATTGATTTCTCAGGTGAGGTACGGCCGCAAGTTCTTGCAGATGGGTTTTTATTCTCCGGCGGTGCTTTCGTCGGTAGTAGCTGCGGCTATTTGGCTGCTGATTTTTGACCCGCGTGGGCTTGCAAACCAGTGGGTAAACTTTGTGATGCAGACCCCTGGGATAGACCATAGCTGGTTTGCCAATGCTACGATGGTGCAGTTTGCTACTATGATGGTGTATTTCTGGAAGTATGTAGGATACTTTGTAATTATTTTTATTGCAGGGTTGGCAAGTATCCCCGGTTCGATGTATGAGGCCGCCCGTATTGACGGGGCAAGTGCATGGCAGTCTTTCTGGCGAATCACCCTCCCCCTGCTGCGACCAACTGTGGTATTGGTCTCAATTATGTCGATGCTGCAGTGTCTGAAGACTTTCAGTACCCAGTATCTATTTACCCAATCGGGAGCACCCCAGGCACCGATAAATGTAATCACAATGAATATTTACAATACTGGTATCCGTGACCATCGCATAGGACGAGCAAGTGCGATGAGCATAATACTATTCATGATTATGCTTTTCTTCACCTGGCTGCAGTTTAAGACAACCAAAAGTGATGAGGTGACCTACTAATGAAACAGAATTATACTCATATTCTATCACGGAGTTTGATTTGGGCTATACTTATTATAGCCCTAATATGCATCATTGCTCCTCTCCTGTTTATGCTGACTGCTTCTCTGATGCCCGCCTCTGAGATTGTAAAAATGCCTTACCGCTGGATACCTTCAGGGATATACTTTCCGAATTTTGTAAAGGCGGTCGCAGGAAATGACGGGAGCTTTATTTTTATCCGTAATTTGTTTAACAGTTTGGTGGTAGCCGGCACCGTTTCTCTCACTACAGTGCTGATTTCCTCTTTGACCGGTTATAGCTTATCCAAATTTCATTTCGCCGGTCGTGACCTTGTTTTCATGGGTATTATGGCCACAATGATGATTCCCTTCGAAGCAATTATGATTCCCCTGTATATGGTGGCAACTAAGATGGGCATACAGAACAGTTATCCGGGGCTGATACTACCATTTCTTGTAAATGCCTTCGGTGTATTTATGATGCGCCAGTATCTTATTACTTTCCCCGATGAGTTTATCGATGCCGCCCGGGTGGATGGAATGAGTGAGTTTTCGATTTACCGTTCAATTATATTGCCGAACTCCGGCCCAGCAATTGCTACCCTGGCGATTCTGGCGTTCAGAACTCAATGGGACAATCTGCTGTGGCCCCTACTGATTGCTCAGACGGAAAAAATGAAAACAATTCCACTTTATATAGTAAAGTTTAAGGCGGAGATGCACACCGATGAAGGGGCAATGATGGCGGTCGCTCTTTTGGCCAGCGTGCCTATGTTTATTTTGTTTTTTAGTTTGAGCCGATATTTTGTCGGTGGGGCGGCAGTGTACGCTTCTCGCAAGGGGTGATGAGTATGCTGTTTATTTTTGATATGGGAAATGTGGTTTCTCATAAAGTTGATGTAATTTCAGGGATTAGCTCGACATTAGGTATTCCGGAAGAGGAAATCCGCGGGTATTGCGGTGAAGACTTTAAGGAACTCACAAAGGGTACTATTACTACTGAACAGTTTTGGCAAGAGTTTTCCGTTCATTTTCAAGTTACCATAGAAGAAGATTATCTGACCACCTGCTTTCATCCGGAGGTTGACCCGCGAATGATAGCTTTGATTTGGGATCTAAAAAGCAGCCATCACCGGGTGGTATGTGGAACAAACACCATTGAAAGCCATTACCGATTTCATCAGGCGAACGGAGATTATTATGTCTTTGACAAGGTTTATGCCAGCCATCGAATGGGAACAGCCAAGCCTGAGTATGATTTTTACCATTATATTTTACGGGCTGAGAAAGCGCTTGCCGAAGACACAGTTTTTATTGATGACATGCAGGTGAATGTAGATTCTGCAGCTGAAGTGGGTATTACATCCTATAAATTTGTTGGTTACGAACAACTGAAATATGAATTACTGAATGACAGTGTTCAGTGGGAGACTTGCTCTCCCTAAACATCATTTTCGATGCATCTATAATAACTCGGTGCCATTCCGGTTGAGCGCTTGAAAATGCGGGTAAAGTAACCGGCATTCCGGAAACCGCTCATCAAAGCAACCTCTTCAATACGCAAACGGGAATCCTGAAGTAGGTTTTGTGCAATTTTCAGTCGGTATTCCGTAAGTGCCTCAACAAAGGTCTTACCGGTACATTCTTTGAATATTCGTGATAAGTAGCTCTCACTCAAGCTGAGATCTTCTGCAGCCTGAAGCAACGAGACATCTTCCTGATAATGACGTTCTATAAATCGTTGTGCTCCGGTAACATGCCGATATTTGTTGTGTGTTTTTGGTGATGAGCTCAGCACCTCAAGCGTTGGTTGGTCTTGACCGGAGAGGTAAAAAGTTGCTTTACGGATAGCTGTATGAAGCTCCTTGTCATCAATCGGTTTAAGAAGAAAATCTGTAACACCGATCCGTAGTGCGTCCCGTGCATATTCGAACTGGTCGTAGCCGGTGATAACGATTGCAGCAGGCGGTAGCAGTTCTTTTAGAAGGTTTAGTCCGTCCATACCGGGAAGACGAATATCCGTAATAATAAGATCCGGCTTAATGAGCTCAGCCAGTTTTATAGCACTTTCCCCATCGGTAGTGGCTCCGGCTATGATGCAGCCATATCGCTCCCATTCTACTGTGGAAGTAAGCTCCTGGAGCAGATAGTGTTCATCTTCAACAATCAATACGTTATACATTATAGTCACCTTCGTCGTTGTACTTTTCATTCGGAATATTTATTGTAACGCGGGTTCCCATATTCGGATTGCTTTCAATATTTAAAGAGCCTTGCTCTCCATACGCAAGTACTATTCTCCGATGTATATTCGCAATACCGATACCATTTCCATTTGGCATTGAGGAAATACCCGGTCCATTATCATAGACTTGAAGGTTAACAAAATTATCAATAACACGAGCAGAGATGTTTATTGTAACAGGTAAATTTGTTTTTTCAACTCCGTGGATCACTGCATTCTCTACAATCGGTTGAAGTAAAAGTCGTGGTATTTTACAGCTACGTGCAGCCGGTTCTATATTATAGTTGACTTGTAGACGTGCTCCAAAACGGTGTTTTTGAATGGAAACATAATCATGTATTATTTCCAGTGAGCGGCCGATTGAATAAAAGGCACCCTCTTGGCTAAATGTGGCGTGTAATAGTTTTCCAAGCCTGGTAACCATATCGCTAATATCAGTGGCATTTTTTAGTTTTGCCATAGATTTAATTGTACCCAGAGTATTATATAAGAAATGCGGATTGATCTGAGCCTGTAATGCTTTCCGTTCAGCTATCTGCAGGGCGCGTTCTTCCTGCCGGACTTGTTCAATTAGTTCTTCTAACTGTACAACCATTGAGTTGTAAGTGTGGACAAGATATCCAAGTTCGTCTCGTCGCAATAGTTCAGGGGCCAAGGTAAGTGTTCCCTGTTCGGTTTTTTGCATTGCACCTACTATGGTGTGCACCGGATCACTAATACTGCGACTTAATTTAAAAGCGATGAATAGAATAGAAATGATGATTATCAGAAAGAACCAGGCACCGTATGTCCCAAGAGCCGCGATATTCTGAATGTAATCGTCTAGATGCACTCCACCAACAGCATATAATTGTGTCCCGGGAACCTGTGATGAAATTGCTAAAAGGGTGTCCTTTTTTACACACTTCTCCTCATAGAGCGAAGATCCGAGCAGCGTTAATTCTTCATACTGGTCGAAGGTACCGTCTCTTTCCGGGTGATAGAAATCAAATGCCTGCAGTTGATTTCTGTCGGCTATAAGCAAGCTGTCGAAAAAAGGATGAGTCTCCGCAGACACAAGTTGAGTATCATACATATCGACTATCACATACCCGTTGGGTATTTCGCGTAGGATTGTAAGGGCTACTCTGTCTCCCCTTACTGTTACGAAGGGATCAATATAAATATAACTTTTTTCCGGATCGCTACGCTTTTCTGAAAAAAAACCTTCATGGTTTTCATAGATGCGTAAATCATAGTGTTTCGGTAGGGTGTGGGTTGAAAAAAAGTGCTTTCCATCGCGGCTTACCACATGTGCTGCTGCCGAGTATATATGACCTTCTAGAGGTTCATACATCTGTTTATATAGTTTTTTCAGTCTCTCTGAGTTCCAGGTTTCCGTGCCGCTAACAGCCCGCACTATAGTCGGGTCTTTTGAGATGACATATGCCATGTGACGATAGGTTTCAATAGTATTGTTTATATGTTCAATACTGCGTTTAATGGATTCTTTAGCCCGAGTTTCAGCGTTACGCAGTACTAAACTGCGGCCGGCAAGGTAAAAGCTAATTCCGGCAATTGTAATTGGTACTAAACTTGTAAGGAGGAATGCCGCCACTAGTTTTGTGAAATAAGTCTTCATCATCTTATTATACTAGCAGTTGGAAGCTTGGTGTTTAACAATTTGGAAAAAACTATAAAGGAAGCATTTACAAAAGGAGTTCTTCTGATAAAATCTAATTACATTGGTGTAAAGGCATAACTGGAAGGGAAAATGACCATATCTATAAAAACAACTAGTCGAGAGGGGCTCTATGACATCACTTCCCAGGTTGAAGCTGCGGTGGAGAAAAGCGGGGTTACCTCCGGGATCGTGAATGTGTACGCCCAAGAGGCGACTGCAGGAATCATGATTCAGGAAAACTGGGACGAGAGCGTGCAGAGCGACGTGATCTCCTTGTTGCAAAAGCTTATCCCTAATGGTGTGTGGCAGCATGACCGTCAGGATGGCAATGGCGACTCGCACCTGAAGGCCGGCATCGTCGGGCCCAGTGAAACTATCCCGATACTTGAGGGAAAGATGGGGCTGTCGACCTGGCAGAATATTTTTTTCTGTGAGTTTGACGGACCGCGGCAAAGCCGCAGTATTGTGGTCACAGTCCTGCCTATTTAGGAGCCTACCTTTGTCAATCGAACAATCGAGCAGTTGATCAGTCTGTCAGTCGATTAGGCGGCGTTTGAGGCGGCGGACACCGGCCAGGCCGATTAAGAGGGTGAACAGAAGTAGGTAGGCCACATCGGCCCACAGCAGTGGTATTTCTCCGGGAAAGCTAAGGGCTCGGGTGAGCCTTACCGCATGGGTGAGGGGGAGGGCCTCGGAGATGGGGTGGACTATTTTCGGCAGGTTGCTGACCGGAAACACTACTCCGGCAAAAAAGAACATGGGCGAGATGAAGCCGGAGAAATAAAAGTTAAAGTGGTTGATATTTTTTACGAAGCTGGTGACCAACAGGGAGAGGGCGGCAAACATGGTTCCGGTGAAAAATCCGATAAATGGGGTCAGAAGCGACAGTCCGACCGGAAGAATACCGAAGGCGTAGATTACCGACAACACGGCGAGGGTAAAGAAAAAGCCCTTGGTTCCCGCCCAGAGAATCTCACCTATAAGCAGGTCCCATACGGTAATGGGGGCGGCCAGCATCCCATCATAGGCCTTTTCATATTCAAGCCGGATAAAGGTGCCGAAGGAGCACTCGAAGGCGGAGGTGAACATGGCGGTGGTCATCAAAAGTCCGGTGGCCAGGTATTCGAGGTAAGGGACCCCTTCCATCTTTGTCAGGTAGGCACCTAATCCCATTCCAATGCCCACCAAAAACACAAGGGGTTCCAGGAAGGGCGGCAAGCCGTTGCTGATTATGTTGCGGCCATATACGCGTACATGGCGGTACCACACAGCATACAAGCGGGAAGTAACAGAGGGTTTATTGGAGTTCATTCAGCTTCCTCCCGGTGGTTTTAAGAAACAGATCCTCAAGGTCGGATTGACGGACGTGGTATTCTCCCGGTGAGAGCCCGCCTACCAGGGAGTTCAGCATGCTGCTGTTGTGGGAATAGTAGAGAATCCGCTCGGTGTACTCTTCTTTTCGTACCGCCTCGTCGCCGAAGCCGGGTTCGATATCCGCAGCTAGGCCTTTGTTCTTGAGTTCCAACACAAAGGGCTCGACCTGTTCGGTTAAGAGCTGTTGGGGCGGGCCGGTCAGGAGTACATTTCCGTGGTCCATAATTACTATCTCGTCGGCCAACTGGGCTGCTTCCTGCATGTAGTGGGTGGTAAGCAGAATGGTGACACCGGTTCGCTTCAACATATGCAGGCGGTCCCAAATAAGTTGTCGAACCTGTGGGTCGAGGCCTGTGGTTGGTTCATCAAGGATGAGCAGCGAAGGTTCCCCTAAAAGGGAGCGTGCCATGACCAGTCGGCGTTTCATACCCCCGGATAGCTCTTTTATGCGGGAGCGTTTTTTATCACTCAGCTCCATAAACTCAAGCAGCTCATCGATCCTGGCGGCCGCCCGGCGGCGGCCTATTCCGTAAAACCTGGAATACACCTGCAGGTTTTGTACCACATTCAGCTCTTCATCCAGGCTGTCTTCCTGGGTTACCACGCCGGAGAGCTGCTTTATTTCAAGCTGCTCCCCCCGGGGATCGTAGCCAAATACGTTGATGTAGGTATCGGGTCTCGGGTCGGGTTCACCCTTTCCATACAGGATTTTCATTACCGTGGTTTTACCGGCACCGTTTGGACCGAGAAAGGCCACGCAGGTTCCCCGTTGGATCGAAAAGCCTACGTTATTGACCGCACGCAGGGAGCCGTAGGTTTTATTGATATGACGAGCCGCTACTACCGGCCCCGTTTGGGTGGGGGATGAGGGCTGTTTTTTCTCAGTCATTAGGTTACCTCCTCTATCGCTTGCTTAGCAGGCGTTTGATGTACAGCGGGACGAGGTGGGCTGCACCGGTTAGCTTCTTGCTAAGACTGGGGGATGTGAGAACATCGAGGGCCCCGGACAAGCCTTTCAGCACCTCTGAGCTGTGGGGGTACCACCATATGTTGCGGGTGGCCCCGGCGAGGAAGTCGTGAATGACGACCTTGGGCTGGGTCATTTCTTCGAATCCCGGTGTGCCGTGGCTGCGGCCGATGGCTGAGTTTTTGTATCCACCCCAGGGGGTCTCCGGCATGCCGTGGCTCATCAGATGGTCGTTGATGGTAACGGCCCCGGCTTGTATTTGGTCTGCTACGGCCCGCGCCTTGGGGCGGCTACGGCTCCAGACTGATCCGGTGAGGCCGAGATCGGAATCGTTGGCCTTCTCAACCGCCTCGGCGGCGCTGGCTACTTTATGTACCGCCAGGAGGGGGCCGAAGGTCTCTTCACGTATGACCTCCATGTCGTGGTTCACTGATTCCAAGATGATTGCCGGGTGAAACAAACCTGCAGCTTCAACGGTTATAGCCTCCTCGGCTGGGACCGAGTCTTGAGCCGGAGATTGGACGGCAATGGTGGCGCCCAGGCCGGTGGCATTCTGGAGGTGTTGTTGAACGGTCTGCTGCTGGGAGGTGGTGGTGAGTGATCCGAAATCATAATGGACCGGCTCGGTCTGCTCGCTGTCCGGGTTCTCACTTGAACGGCCGGCTGTGTCGTCGCCCTGTCGCAGGGCGGCCACTTCATCTTTTAGCAGGCTGAGGAACTTGTCGTATACTGAGTCGATTACATAGATTCGTTCTACCCCGCCGCACGACTGTCCGCAGTTGGAAAGCCCGGCCCAGGCAGCTCCGGCGGCAGCGCGCTTGAGGTTGGCATCTTCCAGTACGATCATAGCATCATTGCCGCCAAGTTCCAGGCTGACGGGAGTTAGATGTTCGGCGGCGGCGGCCATCAGCTGTTTCCCGACGGGGACGGAGCCGGTGAAAAAGAGTTTGTCTACTCCGGCCTGCAGCAGCCCTTCTCCGGCTTCCCGGCCGGGGAGGTGGACCAGTTGCAAAAGCTCGCGGGGTATGCCGGCGTCGTGGAACAGAGAGGCTAGGGCTTCTCCCACCGGTTGGGCCTGGGTGGCCACTTTAAAGAGTACCCCATTACCGGTGGCCAGGGCTTGGGTGATTTCATGGAAGGGGATGCCGAAGGGGTAGTTCCACGGGCTGATGATACCGACCAGCCCGTGGGGTTTGCGCTCGAGGTAGGCGCTTTTGTTAAAGAACAGGATACTGCTGCGGCGCTGCCGGCGGGGGCGCATAAAACGGCGGGCCGCTTTGGGGTAGTAGCGGGCGGCGATGGCCGCCGGCAGTACCTCGGTGCTGAGGGCATCTATCCGAGTTTTTCCGGTACAGGCGGAGATGGTGCGGGATAGTTCGCTGCTGCGCTCGCCGATCAGGGCGGCCAGGCGGCGGAATATGCGTTTTTTTTCGCTGAAGGGAAGCGCCTCCCAGTCGGGTTGGGCGTTGCGGGCGGCGGCCGCTGCGGCC
>JAIPFV010000118.1 GCA_021736475.1 Spirochaetia bacterium
GGGACGGGATGATGACCGGCAGCCTGCTGGCGGGTATAGCCTTCAGCCATTCCGATGTAGCCGGAGTGCACTGTATTGCTGAAGCCCTGGGAGGCAAGTACGATGCCCCCCACGGAGTGTGCAACGCACTAGTGCTGCCGGTGATGATGGACTATAATCTGGAGTTTGCCCTGGAACGCTACGCGCGTATCGCCCAGGCGATGGGGCTAAAGTTTGAAGAGCCCGCAGAAGGAGCCAGCCTGGCGGTTAGACGGGTAGAACAGCTTGCCGAGGAGGTAGGCCTGCCGGAGTTTCGCAGCCTGGGAGTTCAAGCGGAGGATCTGCAGGAACTGGCGGAGAACTCCGCCCGCAACGGCAGCAATCAAGATAACCCCCGCCCGATGGGCACGGATGATTATCTAAAGGTGCTGCAGAGACTGATGAGTTAGTTCCAATGCAGTTATTGGTAAAACCGACGAAGCTGAGCCCTGAGCAGGTAGAGGATGTAGAGAGGCTCTACAGGGGCTGTAATGAGCATGACAAGAGCAGGTATGCGTTTGATAATAGCGATGAGTTTAAGCGGGCGGAAGAGGTAAACACTTTTTTGCTGTATGAGGGACGCACTCTTGCGGCGAGTATGAACATATTTGCACCGACTAAGAAGGAGGCTGAGATTATCGGCCTAACCTTGCCGGAATGCAGACGGCAGGGGCATTTTACAAAGCTCCTGGGTGAGGTACGGAAGGAACTTGATGGCCGGGGTATCCCCTCGATACTGTTTGTCTGTGACGGGGGCTCCCGTGACGGCAATGGAGTGGTACAGCACCTGCAGGCGGAGTATGAGTATTCAGAGTATCTGATGCGATGTATCGAGCCCCGGGGCAGGCCTCCCGGAGATAATAGGGAGAGCAAGAAGAGCATTGAACTGATACCGGCACAACAGGTTGATATTCCCAGACTGAAGCAGATTAGTACTGAGGCCTTTGACCGGGAGGAACGGGAATCGGAGAGTATACTGGAAGAGTTTTTCAGTAGTACCGGCCGTGATCTGTACCGCATATCATATAAGGGCGGTACTGTAGGGATGATAGGCATTCACGCGGAGGGACAGCGGCATTATATTCACGGGTTCTGCATTGATCCGGCATTTCAGGGACGGGGCATCGGCAGGTATGCTCTTGTTCAGGCGGTGAATCTGTGTCTGGAAAAAGATGGAGAGAGAGAAATCGAATTAGAGGTACAGGTAGCCAATACCCAGGCTCTATGTCTGTATGAAAGTGCCGGTTTTAGCGTTTTGACCGAGTTTAGGTATTACCGCTCGACGCCGACCCAAGCAGTCCTCGAGTAACTACATCACGGCGGGCAGGACTGCCGTATCGGCTGTCGTCTATTGGAAGAGCATTTTATAGATATTATATTTAAAGTGTATGGAAGTGTATGAGAAGACCGAATATCGGAACACACAGGCCCTGTTCGAGGACAGAATTGCGGCGGGCAGGGAGTTAGCGGAGTTTTTAGCCCCGAAGTACGGGGGCAGCAAGGGGGTGATGGTGCTTGCGATTCCCGCCGGAGGAGTTCCGGTGGGCCTGGAGCTGAAGAGGCGCCTGAATATGCCCTTTGATGTGTGCATTGTGCGAAAGATCCAGAACCCCTGGAACCGGGAGTCCGGCTTTGGCGCGGTGAATTTGGATGGAGAGGTACTGCTGAATGAACCGATGAAGCGGGCGATGGGGGTGTCGCAGGAGATCGAGCGCGAAGAGATTGAGCTGGTAAAAGCGGAGCTGCGGGAGAGAAACCGCTTTTTTCGCGGGGGTCGGGAGGCTGCCGATGTGAGCGGGCGCATCGTAATTCTGACCGATGACGGGCTGGCCAGTGGTTATACTATGCTGGCGGCAGCGATGTCAGTGGGCCGACGAGGGGCTGCCCGGGTGGTGGCGGCCGTACCGACTGCCCCGCGGGATGCGGTGGAGATGTTGGAGGAGCACGTGGACGAGGTGTACAGCCTACACATCCAGTACGGCCGCGGGCCCTTTGCGGTGGCCCGGGCGTACCAAAACTGGCGTGACCTGTCGCGGGAGGAAGTGGCAGAGCTTCTGGAGCGATCTGTTGAGTGACACGCCGACCCAAGGGGCCTCGGGTGGACAGCCCCACGGCGGGCCGGCTCTGCCCGCATGGCAGCTGTCTAAGGGACGAGCATTTTTATAAAAAGCTAATTATATAAGGCGGCCGGCCGGTTCAGCTTTTGGTCAAAGCGGAATTCTTGCAGACTCGCCCCGGGCTGAATATAATAGAAGAGAAGGGAGTTTATATGCAACATCCACGTATAATCCAAGGCGGAATGGGAGCCGGAGTTTCTAACTGGAGGCTTGCACGGTCGGTAGCCGAACAGGGCGGGCTGGGGGTGGTCTCCAGCGTAGCTCTGGATGTAATTATGGTAAGAAGGCTTCAGCAGGGGGATCCGGGGGGCTATATGCGGCGGGCTCTGAAAGCTTTTCCGGACCAGACTGTCGCCTCCGGAATTATAGAGAAATATTATAATGAAGAAGGCACGGAGGAGTTTCACGATTTTAAGCAGCCCCCCGTTTTTACGGTTGAACCTGTGCGTGAAATTCAGGAGCTTACCGTGGCTGCGAACTTTGCGGAGGTGTTTCTTGCAAAGGAAGGACACTCCGGCAAGGTGGGAATAAACTACCTTGAAAAGATTCAGATGCCGAACCCCGCGTCTGTATACGGAGCTATGCTTGCGGGGGTCGACTATATTCTTGTGGGGGCGGGTATACCCCTTGAATACCCTCAGATGATAGAAAACTATACCCAAAGCAGAGCCGGGCGTCTCAAACTGAATGTAGAGGGGGCGGAAAAGGGTCATGAATACATTATGGAGCTGAACCCGGCGGAGATATTGCGCGACCCGCCCAGAGAGCTGAAACGGCCGTACTTTTTTCCGATCGTCTCTTCTTTTATACTGGCCATGACAATGGCGAAAAAAGTAAAGGGTGTCGACGGACTTATTCTGGAAAATCATACCGCCGGCGGACATAATGCTCCGCCGCGGGGGGCTCTGCAGCTTGATGCGGCGGGGTCACCCGTTTTCGGTAGCAAGGACCAGATGGACTATAAGAAAATAGCCGAATTAGGGCTGCCCTTCTGGCTTGCCGGCGGCTACAGCATGCCCGGTTCGCTGGAAAATGCCCGTGAGGAAGGGGCCGAGGGGATTCAGGTGGGAAGCGTATTTGCTTTCTGCAGGGAATCGGGTTTCCAAGGCGATCTAAAAACCCAATTCCTGCAATCGATAGAGGCGGGGGAGCAGGAAGTTTTTACCGACCCCAAGGCATCACCCACCGGCTTTCCCTTTAAGGTTGCACATATGGAGGGCACTTTGTCTGAGCGGGAAGTGTACGAGAGCAGAAAGCGGGTGTGCAACCTCGGTTACCTAAGGCATATATTTAGAAAAGAGGATGGGTCGCTAGGCTACCGCTGTCCGGCAGAACCGGTTGACCAGTTTACCAGAAAAGGGGGTGCTGCCGAGCACACCGAGGGGAGAAAATGCCTGTGCAATGCCCTGTTGTCGAATATCGGCCTTGCGAAGCGATATGCCCGGGGGTATACCGAACAGCCGCTGGTAACCGCAGGGGAGCATACTGAATCTATAGCGCTCATGATACAAGAGAAGGGGTATGACTATACCGCCGCTGAGGTGCTGGCTATGTTGAGGTCCGGAAGATAAAGAGAGATAGGGGAGGTTATATAAACTACGGATATATATGGTGTACGCAGGCGGGTCACACGGATGGGCGCGGATGGGGAATGGGAAATATTGAAATTATATTTTTTCATATTCGTGCACATCCGTAGTTAATTAATTTCTACCTCATCCTTATCACTGACGATCATAACCCCATTCATTTTAGTTGGGTATGTGTGATCACGAAAGTAATAGACGCCGGTTTCCTCAGGGGCGGTAAAACTAAACTCCTTGCTGGTATTAGCCGGCAGTTCAGTTGGTCCTGCCATGGCTTGTTCAGAGCCTTCCGTCCGGTACACCCCAAAGTAATGGGTATAGTTATCAGAATTTTTTAACTGAATAACTATCTGCTCGCCTGGAGGAACGGCAATCGTTCCGCGGTTAAAGGCAAGTCCTTCCGTAACTATTTCCCATTCCGCCGACACTTCCAAGCTGCTGCCGCCGGTACATGCGGTTAAACTGATCAGCAAAAGTGATACTACTGTTACAATCAAAAGTGTTTTGGTTCGCAGTATTCTCTTCATACATTACTTCTCCTCATTATCGTTGCCTATTTAAAACATAGGCAGAATGAGCACCGCAGTCAAATCTGCCGCTTAATATCGCTCGCAGATGGGGGAGGTTATATAAACTACGGATATATAGGGTGTGCGCACGTAGGCCACACGGATGGGCGCGGATGCGAAAGGAGTATGGGGAATGAAAAAAATATTTAAATTATATTTTTTTAGTATCCGTGTTTATCTGTGTAAATCCGTAGTTAAATTTGTTGTTTAGTATTTGTTTAATTATGATTTTATTAGTAAGGAGGCAGTTTATGAAATTTACCAGAACAAAAGATTTATACGGAGTTGATGAGAGATCCATTGAAACTACCTATTGGCAAAGCGGTGAAAACCAGAGCGATAAATTAGCTGTAGTGCTGCCTGGGTATATTTATCCTCCAGATGCCCCGGCGACTTTCTTCTTAAAACTTGCTTTCATGAAACACGGGTGGGATTATCTTACGGTCGATTACCGGTACAATGAGAATGACAAATTTCTTGCTTTAGATGATAAAGGAAAAGCTGAATATCTAAAGAGTGATCAGGCAAAAATCGGCGAATATATTATAGACAAATATAAACAGATGGACCTCTGTTTAATCGGGAAATCCCTGGGCACCACCGGAATCCTGAATATTCTTACACACACAAACCTGCTTAGTGTGTGTAAGCGTGCTACGTTTATGCTTCTAACGCCAACTGAATCGCAGAAAGAGATACTACCGATACTGAAAGAAGCGAACCGAAACCTGCTGTATGTAATCGGTGATAAAGATCCTTACTATGAAAAAGGGATAATTGATTCCCTTACAAATGAAGCTACTATAAACTTTAAGGTAATTAAAAACTCGGGGCATGTGTTTGAAGACAAGGACAATAACCTAGGAAAGTCGGTAGAAAATATAAAAGACCTTACCTCTTTTGTAGAGGCGAATATTGAAAGCGGTTTCTTGGGATAGTATAACATAACAGGAGGAATAATATGGATCTCATCAGAATAATTGTTGCAATTTTGCTTCCCCCGCTGGGTGTATTTCTGCAGGTCGGTTTAGGTTTGCATTTCTGGATTAATATTCTCTTAACGATTCTGGGATATATCCCCGGTATCGTCCATGCGGTCTGGGTAATTGCCACGAGGTAGGGGCGTGAGTTAAGTCAGCGCAGCTGCGTTTCATAGGTCCTGCTCAATAGTATCCTGTTCGCTAAGGGCTCGTTCGAATTCTTCATCCTGCTGCCAGGTCCCGACAAGATCATCGAGATCATTATGCTCCTGTTCTTCATCCATACCAATGCCTCTTTTAATGGCATCTACTATGGCCTGGTTTAAACTTACAGTACGCCGTCTGGCCCATTCACGTAAAGCTCTATCCAAAGCACCGGGTATATTCCTCACAGTATATTGACGCATTGCGTGCTCCTTTGGCATACAATGTATACATAAAATGCCTGCATATAAAAGTGTAAAAAAAAGTACATAAAGGTCAAGACAAAACTTTCCAGTAAAACATTTGAGAGTTGATAGGGAGGTTATATAAACTACGGATATATTTGGTGGGGCAGGAGGGTCACACAGATGGGCACAAATGGGAATGGGAATTTAGGATGGAAATGGAGGTTTGGGGAAAAATTTAGAATTGATTTTTACTATCCGTGTTGATCCGTGCAAATTCGCGGTTAAAAGGCGTTGGAATAATTGATTTATAAGTCCTAATAAAGTACCATATAAACACTGGAGGTTAGGCATGAACATTAAGGATGATATCAAACCAATTTCATATATTAAGACAAATGCTGCAGATATGCTGAAGAGGGTAAACGAAACCCATAATCCAATGATTATAACTCAAAATGGAGAAGCGAAAGCAGTGTTGTTGGATACGGAATCTTATCAGTCAATGGTAAAAAGTCTAGGTATACTGAAATTATTGTCTCAAAGCGAAAACGATATAGATAAAAACCAGATAAAAGAGCAGGAAGAGGTGTTTCGGAATATCGAGAGTAGACTGGATAAGATAAAGAGCAACAAATGATAAGCTGTAGAAGTAACGCCGGGTCTTTATCGTGAAAAAGTGTAAGCTGTATTGGACTGAAACCGCCCAGAGGGATTTAGAGGGTATCCTCGAATATATTGCTTTAGATTCAATAGAACGAGCAATGGAAAAATACGCAAAGATTAAAGAAAGTACAGTGTTGTTAGAAACATTTCCCGGCCAAGGGAGAATTGTGCCTGAGCTGAGCAAAAACAACATAAATAAATACAGAGAACTAATTGTCGACTTCTGGCGGATTATGTATAAAAAAGAACAAGATACAGTTTACATAATGGCTGTTATCGACGGCAGAAGAAATATAGAAGACATTTTATTGCAAAGACAACTGCGATAACCAAGTGGCGGGGGACGTTATATAAACTACGGATATATATGGTTTACGCAAGGGGGCAACACAGATGGCCGCGGATGGGAAAAAGAATGAGAGTTTGGGGAGAAATTTTAAAATTATATTTTTAAATATCCGTGTTTATCTGTGATCATCCGTAGTTAAATTTCTTAGTTAACTTTCCGAATTAGTGGTGTTCTTTTTCACAAAAAATCCCACTCCGCTTATAAGGGCAAATAGGGCCATCAGGATCCAGCTGTATTCATAGCTGCCGGTTATATCGGCAATAAAACCGAACACAGGAGGTGAAAGGGTGATCCCCAGACGAACAAAGACCAAAGCCAGGCCGGCGGACATGCCGGTATTGCCGCGATCGGCGTCTCTGGAGACTGCTGCAAAAAATACTCCCGGCCATCCTCTCGTAGAAAAACCGGCAATAAACGTGGCTGCCAGGATAATCCAGACTGCAGGAACCTCTGTGAATCTATAAAAGAGCACAAACAAGGCAAACACAAGGGCATTCATCAAGTTAATTAGTAAAAACCCGATATCTTCCCGCCCCCTCAGAAGCCTGTCGTTGATCAAGCCCCATGCAGGCCGTCCGAGTACACTTCCTGCATTGAGGAATGCAAAACCGATACCGCTCAATACCATGCTGTAGCCATAGTCTAAATGAACGAAAAGGGTGTAATGGGCGGCAAGGGTTCCACTTACGGAGCCGAGCACAAAGGCTCTCAGGCAGAGGATGTGGAGTTTCTTATTGTCCAGGAGCAGCCTAAATCCTTCTTTAAGCCGGAACTTCTCGGGGGATGGCGTGGCTGCGGTCGATTGTTCACCGGTACTCTCTTTGAAGTAGAGCTGAAATAACGTTATAGTAATAAGCATATAGCCGCCCATCACAACGGTGGCCGATCGCCAGCCGAAATATTGTGCTACTACCGGCAGAAATGCGCTTCCCGCAAGTCCACCGATTGACCACCCCATAAACAGTATTCCCATGGCGGTTCCCCGTCGGGCAGGGGAAAACAGATCAGTTACACCTTTTGTTGCTCCGGGACTCACAATACTAAAACCGATGCCGCACAGGGCGGCTAAGACCAGGATAACGCTGAAGCTTGGAGCAAATATGTGGGCAAAGATCAAAACTGTGAGACTACCCATCCCGATAAGGATGCCCTTTTTAGCTCCCAATCGATCGGCAAACCAGCCGGCAAAGATGGCTAATGCCGCCGATACGAGGTACAGAAAGGAGATATACAGCCCCATGACGGTACGGCTAAGCCCGAATTCGGCATGTATAAAGGGAAACATCGCGGGGAATCCGTTTCGGTAGACTCCGGCCGCCACGGTGAGGGACATGAGCAAAAGTAGTGACATGGTTTTACCGGTGTGCTTCGATGATTTTTGGAATGCCATATATTGCCTTTAGTTTGATAGTGCACAGTATTAAAAAGAAAATACCTGTACCTTTGTTTTGCTACCAACATGTCGGATAAGTAGTGTACGATTATTGAATAAAACTTTCAACATAGCTGTTTTTGGCGGTTTGTACGGATGGGGGAGGTTATATAAACTACGGATATATAGGGTTTACGCACGCAGGTAACACGGATGGTCGCGGATGGAAATGGAAGTTTGGGGAAAATCTAAAAATATTTTTTATATCCGTGCCCATCTGTGTAAATCCGTAGTTGAATCTCTTGGTTATTTTTTCTTTGTGTTCTTCCGGGAAAATCCGTGGTTAAATGGAGTAAAGAAAGTGTCAGGAGGAACAAAGTGGAATATAAAAAAGTTCGCCTCGATCAGCTTAACTTCTCTAGTACTCCGGTGCGGTTGTATCGGAGCGAACAGTCTATGAAACAACTTAAGGCGTCTCTTGAGGCAACGGACGGGCCGATCGATCCGGTGATACTGCGCAGTTTAGGCGGGTCGGAGTACATTATTGTGGCCGGCGAGTCGCGGGTAAAGGCGCTGGGGGAATTGG
>JAIPFV010000119.1 GCA_021736475.1 Spirochaetia bacterium
CAAAACATGCTCACCTTCGGTCCCCAGCCAAATCCGATGACCGAGGCGGAGTATTTAGATATGATGGGCTACGCTCTGGGCACCTACGCCGAGGGCGATGAACTTAAAAGGGTTCTGAAATCGCAGAACCTGCACATAGTGGTGCAGGTCGACGGCCGGATTACCTCGGCCAATGGCTTTACCCAGCGGGACGGCCGGGCCGAGGCCACTATTCCCTTCCTCCGGCCGGCAACCCTGTACTACCCTCTGGAGCTGTCCTTAAGCTGGGTTCCGCGCTAGGCCTTCTCTGCCGCTTTGCCCTCAGGCTTCTGGCTGCGGGGCGCTGATTGAAGGGCGCTGGCCAAGCTGTACTACAGCCCACGGGCTGGTTGTCCGGCACCCGCTTCAAGTCCGGCGCTGGCCTAAAGGTCCGGGGCTGGCCCCAGGGCTGTAAGAGAAACACACGCGAGCTTATCCAATCGGGGAGCAGATGATCCCTGGACATAGAGATGCCCCCGCGGATGCGGGGGCACTGATTCTGTAAAATCGATTCTTCCACGAAGTTTAGATCCCATAAAAATTCCCGTCCACACTCCATATAAACCCAGCCCCGGCAGCACGGACAACACGAACAGCCCGGGCAGCACGGGCACACCCGCCCCTGCCTGGCCAAGCTCAGCTTGGGCTGTCCCGGTGAGGCGGGGTTTTAGAGCTGCATCAGCATATCCTCGTAGGTGGGGAAGGGCCAGAGGTCTTTGGCTACCAGCTGTTCCAGGCGGTCGCCGTAGCTGCGGAGATCGTTCATTTTTTCGAAGACCCGGTAGCGGTAAAAGCGTGCCTGTTCGAAGGAGCCCTCCGGGAGGTTCATGGCTTCGGTGAGCATTTGTTCGAGCGCGGTAAGTTCTGTTTCTAGGCTCTTGAGGGCCCCCAATACAGATTTGAGCAGAGTAGTCTGTCCGGTGACGTCCAGCTGCGGGTCGACGGCGTGTACAGACTGGGCGGTGCGGGCAAGCTCGCCGGCATACCGGTTGGCGGCGGGGATGATCGATTTGCGGGCCATCGACAGCATTACATTGGCTTCGATGGCTACCTGCTTGCTGAACTTTTCGTAACAGATTTCCTGCCGAGATTCAAGCTCTTCCTTTGAGTAGACTTTTTGGCCTTCAAACAGCTTAACGGCGCTGTCGGTGGTGGTTGCTCCGATGGCATCTACGGTGCTTTTGATGTTGGGCAGGCCGCGCTGTTCGGCTTCTTGTACCCATTCCTCCGAGTAGCCGTTACCGTTGAAGACCACCCGGCTGTGGGTTTTATAGGTTTCTTTGATGAGCTTTGCCACCGCTTCGTTGATGTCTTTGCCGGCTTTAATGTCCGCTTCGAGGCTGTCGGCGAACTCTTCAAGCACGGCGGCAACGGTGGAGTTGAGGATGGTGTTGGCCTCGGCAATCGACTGCGAGGAGGGGACCATCCGAAACTCGAACTTGTTACCGGTAAAGGCAAAGGGGCTGGTGCGGTTACGGTCGGTGAGGTGCTTCGGCAGTTTGGGCAGGGTGCTCACCCCAATTTCCAAACTGCTGCCGTTGGTGGCATTGACCGGCTTGTCGGCGGCCAGTTTCTCCAGAACCTCGCTTAGGATGTCTCCCAGAAAGATAGAGATAATGGCCGGGGGCGCTTCGTGCCCGCCTAAGCGGTGGTCGTTGCCGGTGTTGGCGGCGGACATCCGCAGCAGCGGGGCGTAGGTGTCTACGGCTTTGATGACGGCAGTGAGAAAGAGCAGAAACTGGGCGTTGCTGTGGGGGTTATCCCCCGGCTCAAGGAGGTTGACTCCGTCGTCGGTGGCCAGGGACCAGTTGTTGTGCTTACCCGACCCGTTAAAGTCCTTGAAGGGTTTTTCGTGCAACAGGGCCACCAGTTTGTGGCGGGAGGCGACTTTCTGCAGGGTTTCCATGACAATTTGGTTGTGGTCGGTGGCCACGTTGGCGGTGTTGTAAATGGTGGCCAGCTCGAACTGGTTGGGGGCTACTTCGTTGTGCTGGGTTTTAGCGGAGATGCCTAATTTCCACAGGTCGTTGTTCAGCTCGTGCATAAAGCCGGCTACCCGCTCTTTTATACTGCCGAAGTAGTGGTCGTCTAACTCCTGCCCCTTGGAGGGGGCGGCCCCGAAGATGGTACGCCCGGTGATGATAAGGTCCGGCCTCCGGTCGTAGAACTCTTTATCTACCAGGAAGTACTCCTGCTCGGGGCCTACCGAGGTGATAACCCGCTCGGCGGTGGTGTTGCCGAGGGCTTTGAGGACCCGCATGGCCTGGGTGCCGACTGCCTGCATCGAGCGCAGCAGGGGCACTTTTTTGTCGAGGGTCTCGCCGCGGTAGGAGATGAAGGCGGTAGGGATATACAGGGTGATGCCGGTTTTATCTTCCTTCAGGTAGGCTGGGCTGGTGGTGTCCCAGGCGGTGTAGCCCCGCGCCTCGAAGGTTGCCCGCAGCCCCCCGCTGGGAAAGGAGGAGGCGTCGGGCTCGCCCATAATGAGTTCAGCGCCGGAGAACTCCATGATCACCTTGCCGTCGTCGGTGGGGGAGATGAAGGCGTCGTGTTTTTCGGCGGTGAGGTCGGTGAGGGGCTGAAACCAGTGGGTATAGTGGGTGGCTCCTTTTTCGATGGCCCAGTCTTTCATGGCGCTTGCCACTACTTCCGCCACTTCCAGCGAAAGCTCCCTTTTTCCTTGCTGGACTTCTTTGAGCTGGTTGTATACCGGTTTCGGCAGCCGCTGGCGCATAACGCTGTCGTTAAATACGTGAATGCCGTAGATTTCGGTTAAGGGGGTTTTTCTGTAATCTGTTTCGCTGTGGTTCATGGATGCTTCTCCTCTTCTTTTTCTTTCTGTTTCTTGCTAAGAATTCCCTAATATGTATATTGCAAGTTGTGTGCCAAGCTGCTGGATGTACTCGCTTTAATTATGGTTTTTCTTGTGTCAGGATATTTCAAAGATTGATTTTTTTAAGATACCAGTTAAATGCAGCATAAATAATAATATATTTTGTAGATAGCATTTCGAGGGTATCTAAATTTTCTAGTGAGTTTCCAGTTTCTGTTCTGAACTTCCCACTAGAATTTGTGTGTTATGGCACAGGAGCCTGTAAAACCTACATAAATGTAGTTAGTTTGTATAAGTGTTACATTAATGTAGTTTAAGCTTGAGCAAGCTACATTAATGTAGCTATCTTACACTTAAGCATTCTTGATGTAATGCACCTTATACTTTTTTACGAAGCCCGAGGGGCGATAGCTCATTTTTGCTTGGCGCAATCCTGGATCGCCCAAGTCCTGCTCTCGATTGATGTGCAGGTAATGGCGTGGGAGCATTGAGGCGAATGAGCGGTTCACAAATTGATATATTCCTTTATATTGCGAGAGAGCTTTTTCAAAATGAATTGCAAAGCAGCGCCCTTTCGCGAGGGGTTCTCCAAGGGAGTAGGCGGCTGGTTTTCCGTCGACATAGGTCAGACATCCGGTCAGGTTTAGATCGTCCATTTTCTCGATTGCTTCGCGGGCGGCTTCTGCTTCCTCTAGTTCCTCTCGTCCCTCTGCCCATTTTTCCAGTATTTCAAGGGTGTCGTGCCGGTTGTTGGCGTCGATTCGTTTTTCCTCGTAGTTGTAGTTGTTGATAAATGCGTTAACCAGGTTGCGCTTTTTATGGAGTTTCTTTCCGGGGAGAGCTGCTAGGTCTTTTCTTAAGTAGAGATAGTCAAAGTTGTTTCTATCTTCTTCTACCGCAAATCCGTTTTTCTCAAGTTCAATTCTTTGAGTTTCAACTGTGGACTCAGATAAATTTTTCAGGTAATCGTGTTTTTCAAATAGCTGTTTGAGTGTTTTTATGTCGGATGTTCCGCAGGGCAGCATAAAAAAGCGTTTGTGTGAGTCGTCTGATCCGGAGATAACTATGTGTTCGTCGGCCAGCGTCGATAGGGTGTAGCCGTACTGTTTTCGAAAGAGGTATAGGTTGGCAAAGGTAAACTCCGAGATTCCGTCGGGGAGCATGGAGAGGCGGGGGTGGAGATCTTCGCGCATTGACCAGTCGATTTCTGCAAAATTGGGGTAAGTAGGTATCATATTGATAGAATAGTGCTTTTTCTCACCCCTATCAACCCTGTTGTACGAACCGTGGTGCTCACGGAAAGTTAATTTGATTAACAATAGATAGTTATTCTTGACCTGTTTTTACAGTTAAGCTCATCTTCATTCTATACCATTAATTAGAGCCTGTTAGGATACCCATAGCACCAATGTTCGTACAACAGGTTGGAAAAGTTGGTCCAGGGCTATATACTGTCCAAATGACACAAACTAACAACAAAAATTGGATCAGCCAAGACGTTTTAGAACGTTTCCTCAGGTATGTGCAGATCAACACAACCAGTGATCAACACATAGAAGAAATACCTTCGACCGATGGGCAGTGGGACCTCCTGCGCCTCCTCAAAACAGAACTTGAAGAGCTGCAAATCAGCAATATTTCCCTCGACGAGCACGGTTACCTCATCGCGCGTATACCAGCCCGCGGCGGTGCAGATGTCCTGGGAGCAGCCAGTATCGGGCTGATGGCGCATGTAGACACCTCCGGAGACATGACCGGGAATGGAGTCAAACCTCAGCTTCACAGAGAATACGACGGTAGCGACATAGACATGGGCAACGGATATACACTAACCGTAGAAGAGAATCCGGCACTCGAAGAGTATATCGGAGATACCATCATCACTAGTGATGGAACAACCTTGCTGGGAGCCGATGATAAAGCCGGGGTTGCCCTGATTATGACCGCCCTCAAGTGGCTCACCGAACATCCCGAAATCGAGCACGGCCCCTTTGAAATAATTTTTACACCGGATGAAGAAACCGGCAAAGGAATGGATAAATTTCCCCTCGACGCCTTAGGATCGAAGTGCTGCTACACCTTTGACGGAGGAGAGCGGGGCATTATCGAAAGCGAATGTTTCAACGCCTATATCGCAAAAATTACTTTTCAAGGGAAGGTTGTGCATCTTGGCGATGCCCGCGGCAAACTGGTAAACGCCCTCACTATGGCGGGGAAGTATGTATCAATGCTGCCGCAGAATGAATCTCCTGAGGCCACGGATGGACGGTTCGGCTATTATGCACCCTTTGAACTGCACGGCGAACTGGATAATGCCGAATTAACTGTTTATCTGCGTGACTTCGAAGTTGACGGAATGCAGCACCGGGTAGACATGCTGCATGAATTGGCTAAAACAATTGAAGGCTTGTATCCGGGAGGTTCTGTTGAAGTACATGCCAAAAAAATGTACACCAACATGCGAGAACACATTGCCGAAAAACCGCATATAATGAATCTCCTCGAAGAGGCTATCAGACAGGCGGGGTTAGAGCCGAAACGAACCATCATTCGGGGTGGGACCGATGGAGCACGACTCAGTGAAATGGGGGTGCCGACTCCAAATGTATTTACCGGCGGATACAACTTTCACAGTCGGTACGAGTGGGCTTCCCTTTCAACCATGGTGGCAGCCACAGAGACGGCTATAAACTTGATTCGCTTATGGGCGACACAAGCCGATTAAAGCAGGTTTTTATAATTGGGTGAAGTAATTCTTGGAACTCGATTCTACCTCGTGCTATATTAGAGGCAGATGGGGAATAAAAAATGAAAACAGATAAAAAACTCTATATACGTAACATCGCTGTTCTTCTACTAATGATGGGTGCGCTTGTACCGGCATTTGCTACAGAAGTGAGCGGAGAAATTGTATATATTGAAGGAAATGTAGAGGTATATAGGGACGGCTCTAAGCTCGACTGGCGGGCCGTTGATATCGGCACCTACCTGCAGCAGTACGATATGGTAGAGACAGGTGAGGATGGTCTGGTAGAGATCCTCTTGTCGCAGTCAGGAGGTGGTTCTACCGTTACCATTGAGCCGGAGACCTCCTTCTATTTTGAAGTTGACGCGGTAGAAGGACCTCAGAAAACATCCTTTGCCGTCATGGCCGGTTCAATGTCCTTCCGGGTTAAAAAGTTATCCGGCAACGAGGCCTTTCAGGTTCGCACCGAATCGGTAGCGATGGGTGTGCGGGGAACCGAGTTTCGGGTTTCGATCGCCCCGGAGGGAAGTGTTCTGTGTACCACCAACGAAGGCCTGGTCGAGTGCACAACAGAAGAGAAGGAGCTGGCCGTAGCCAAACCGGGACAAGTGGTCGAAAAGGTTACTAAGCAAAAGCTCTCCACCTCGCAAGTAGCGGTAGAACAGCTGGACAACTATCAAACCAGCTGGATGCAAGAGCGGGAAGAAGTGTTTAAGCGAGGCGCACATACCTTTATAAAAGGGTATGGGCAGCAGTATTTGAAAGTTCGTCCACGATTTATGCAAGCCTACTCAGCTCTCAAACGTGTTGAGCCGAAGCTTCGGCAAGTAGAGCGTGCCGGAGAAATGGGCAACACCGGGCAACTGTTCAGATTGAAAAGCGAGGTAAGTCCAGCGGTAGTAAAGATGCGAAGTATTCTGCCAATGTTCGAGCATCTGTTTTTCCGCTTACAGCGTTTATCCGACTACCATGCCCTTGGGTATGGGCAGGGAATGATAAGCCGAAACGTAAGTACTGCGGAGTTTTTCTCTAATTTCGTTGAAATGGAACCGCAGATGAAACATCGGCTTTCAGAAACTTACTATCTGCTTAGACTGTTTCAGCAGCTTCATGAACTTACCGGGGGTGGCCCCTCTATTATGGATTCTCCTTTTGGTGATGAAGGGGGAATGCCCCAGGGTAACCTGCCGGAAGGATTTGGGAGTTCACCCTTTTAAGAAGTAAACAATGGGTAGAAAAAAGGTTTCAATCAGTAAAATATTATCCCTGGTCTTATTCCTCGGGGTGTTGTTATACACTTCCTGTCAGAATGAGGCCTTTCTGCCTGACTATCAGACCGATGAGGGAGGTACGGTACGTACTTCGATTAGTGAGGGTGAGGTTCTAATCGGAAATCAGTCTGTTCAACTGGATTTAGAGTATGATGAAGCCTCTGAAAGACTGCCCGACTACCTTGAAATACAAATCTTTGATCAAGAAGGAAAGAGTCTCGGGATACAAACAATAGAGGGTGATGAGTTGTTTGGTCCCCTCCCCTCAGTTAGTACTGCAGAGAATAAGCACGGTATATTCAAATTAGAGTTGCGTCTTTACGATCAGAACGGAGAGCTTCTGGAAAAGAAGGAAATTCCGTTTTTTAAGGTACAGGAGTATCCTCGAATTGTGCAAATTGAGACGTACCCTCCCGGAGGTCTGTATCCCGGGTCAACCGGACTATTGATTCCAACGGTGACCGGAGGGAACGATGTGTGGGTGCGGTGGAGAATGGATGCAGAGCTTCTAGAGAAAGGTCCGTTGAAGCAATTCGAGGAGGGCTTTGAATGGAACGCGCCAGCGCAGGAGGGTGTGTACAGCATTATTCTCGAGGTATTTCCCGAAGAACCTCCGGAAGGCCAGACGGATTTTGCTTTCGAATCTACAATTACCTCGGAAGTGCAGTTCTATGTGCAAGGGGAAAGTGGAGGCCGGGCAGGGGATTTTGGTCCTGAAAATCACTATCACACACTACTGCATTTAGATGGAAACTTTCGTGATACCGGCGTTCACAGCGCCAGTTTCTCTGCTATTGGCAGGCCGGGGCTTGCCGCAGACGGTAACGTGTTTGGTTACTATTTTACTTCTGAGGACGGGGTGAGGAGTGATCCAAGAGATTTCTCATTTAGCGCACCGGCAAACTCCGAACCCTTCAGTATAAACCTCAGGCTAAAGCCGGCTTCAGAAATACAGGAGAATGCTCATCTTCTGTCTGTTCAGGGAAGTGCCGGCAAAGATATTCTACAGCTTCTGACGGATAGCGGGGGAGCGGTCTTTTTACAAAATCCGGTAAGCGGGGAAGTAGTGCAGCGCCCCGATAATTTCAATTTCGAAGGATTGCGTGACCTGTCTATTTCTTTTGTGCCGCAAAATGAAATGGTGACAATTAAGTGGTATCGCAACGGAAGGCTGGTGTATCGCGGATCGGTATCCAACAAGCTGTTTCCAGGAGAAGCCTGGTTTGGACTGCAGCTGGGTGGAACCCCGGCCTCTGGAAAAAAAGGTGGATTTGAAGGCTTATTTGATGAACTGGGAATATACGCCTTTGATGAGGGAGGCGAGCCATCTGCAGATACCGGCATTTACAAACGCTGGGTTCAGCGCGAACTTGGAGAGCGAGAAGTATTGGCAGCGGAAGGGTTCGAGTCGTACTCAAAGGACACACTACCTGTTGAAATAGGATCTTCCAGCGTACTGGCGGAGTTAAAACAAACCTGGGAGAAGGTATCGATGAATATCTTTTTTGAAGACGGAATGGTTGATCCTGACGCAGCAGTGCGGATAGGTCCGAAAGACGGCCCCAAGGTAAGAATTGGGTTCGATGGAACAATTATGAAACCGGGAAACCCAGCTGCTGGCCTTTCGTATTCTTCCCAACGCGGCGCCGAGAGGGTCTCGCCGGAGTCGCTTTTCAGTAATGAAACTGTTACACTCAGTATTGTACGCCGACCAGGGGAAGTTGCGGTTTTAACAG
>JAIPFV010000120.1 GCA_021736475.1 Spirochaetia bacterium
GCGACAAAGCAGAGTACACCTCTTCTTCAAGTATAGGAGTCACATCTGCTTTAAGATATCCAACCAGTATATCAACCGCCTTCTCCTGCTTTGAAAAGGCCAGTCCCTTAATTGCAGCAAGCTTGACCGACTCGACTTCGTTTTGATCATTACACAGTTCTTCGAAGTAGGAGAGTGTCGTATCGTTCCCGTATTCACCCAATGCTCGGGCTGCCTCGCGGCGCACCGTTTCTACCGGATCACGCAGCAACTCTCGCACCTGCTTAATTGACCGAGTGTCGCCGTATTCTAATAATGCCCAAGCAGCAGCACTCCGCACATAGGGATCTGCGTCGCCAAGAGCCTCCCTTATCGGTTTTACAAAATCCTTATTCTCAGTCTCCGGTAATGCCGCGATTAGAGCCGCCCGCACCTTGCCGTCCTCCCCGGCTAAAATGGCCTGCGCCCGCTTCACAAACTCTTTTCCACTGTAATCTGCAAGATGGCGGGCAAACTCCCGAGCCTGTTCCAATGGAAGTATCGGCAGGTGTTCCAGAATAGTCTGCAGACAGTAGGGTAGCTTCAAACGTCCCACTACCTGAAAAGCGGCAATCCTCACCTGATGTTCATGCTCATCCCGATCTGCAGCGATAATGTCTAAGAGCTCATTTAAATAGAAGGAGCTGTCAAACCGGAGTAGGGCCGCATAAAGTTCTTCGAGTTGTTTAAATTGAGGATCCCGCAGCAACTGCAATAAAACCGGTACATACATCCCCGCATTTCTTCCATCAAGCTGTCCAAGGATAAAAGAGGCTTTATACGCATCATAGCGGTTTTTAAGTAAAAACCCGGCTATATACTTGGCGGAACCCTCACCTTCACGAAGGCAGCCACAGGAAAAGGCAGCCTCAAACACCTCGCGGTGCTCCGGGGCGGTGCTAACATCAAGGCCACCCGCCTTTTCTACCAATGTCAGCCCCAGTTTGTCAGAGCCTTTTTTTGAGAGTAAACCGGCAGCAATCAACCAGCTGGCCGGAGACTCGGCGGTGGGCAGGGCATCTAAAAAATCTATTTGGTTCACCGCCGCAGCATGTTCCAGAAGGGCTCTGTTTCTTTCTAAGGCGGTTCGATCTGAAAAATCGACATTGAGGAAAAGCTGCTTCAACACTCCGGCTTCATTGAGAAACCTGGCTGCGTTCAATGATAACTCATCATCCTTTCCCTCCAGCACCGAAACGGCAAAATCACGGTCCTCATTGGAAGCAGGATCGAGTTGTTCTACCACATGCAGTTTCTGCACCTTGGTCAGTTTTTCGAACTGAATATGAGGTCGATCGGGAAATTCCTTGGCAAGTCGCTTTTTTGCAGCTGCCCGAACTTCAAATATAAAGTCATCGCTCAGCAACCGCAGCAGCTGAGTGTAGAGCTGTTCCTTTCCCTCTTCATCTTCAATCTTCATCTCCTCTACCACTGTACGCCGCACCAGGCTGTGCGGGTCGTGAAAAGCCTCCCATAAAGCCCGCCGCGAACGCTCATCGTCGTCGTACAACAAAACCTTCAAAGCCATGTAACGGGAAGGCCATAAGGGATCTCCCATCATTTCACGAATCTGATCGAGGCGGTCCTGCAGCATTTCGCCGGCCTGCTTCCCGTCGAAATCTTCCCCCTTCCCCGACAGTGCAACCTTACGCAGGGCTAACAAATCCTCATGATCGCTCAGCCAAGCCCTAAATAGTTCGGCACATTTGGACTGCTTTAAGGCAGACAAAAAAACCGTAAACAAACCTTTCTCCTGCGCATATTGCAGAACTCTCTCAGCCCAGCGTTTGTTCGGACGCTCGGCCAGGCGCTTAATCCACACATCGTCGGCTCCGGTCAGTCTGATAAGATCAACATCCGGATGCCGTTTAGCAGCTCGTTCTAAGGTAGAGGCTATTTTTACTAAATCCGAGGCTCCATAGTACCGGGTAAACAGGTCTGTGGCTTTCTCCGGAGACTCCTCCAACTTCCGCAGCCGGCGCATAGCCAGGGACCGGCTCAGCCCCTTCCAAATAACGAAACCTATCAAAACTGCCGCTACAACCAAGGCGACGCCCATGGCATAATCCGGCAATCTGTTTATCTGTTCTAGTAGTACTGTCATCTGTGCCTCCAATATAGTTTACTCAATCTTTTTTAATACGTTATATATGTTGATGGGTTTGATCTTTCCCTTCACCTGCACCGGCTCTAGAGCCTTCACCTTAAACTTATCTCCAATTAAATCTCTCGTTTTCTGCGTAATTATAACCTGCCCGGGCCCGGCAACCCCTTCAAGGCGGGCGGCAACATTGACGGTGTCGCCGATTACCGAATAATCCATTCTGCGATCACTGCCTAAATTTCCTGCAATCAACGGACCGGTATGCATTCCAATTCCTACCCTTAAATGGGAAGCATCCCCGGTGAAAAAATTCCGATCCTTTGAATTGATCAAGTTCTGCAGCTCGACAGCACACTCCACAGCCGCTCGGGCATCATCTTCCTCTGAAAATATCGGTACTCCCCAGGCAGCCATAATCGCATCGCCAATAAACTTGTCTATATAACCTTTGTACTTAATTATTATCTCCACTGCCTCACTAAAATAGGCATTAAGAACACCAATAATATATTCAGGGTCTTTGGTCTCTGAAAACGAGGTATACCCACGAATATCGGCAAACAGAATAGTAGCCATTTTTTTGTCTCCCCCCGGTTTTACTAAATCCGGTCGGTCTACCAGTGTCTTGACTATATCGCTGGACAGATAACGGGCGAACATGTCCTTTACTATCCGCCGCTCCTCTACAACCGACTCCATTTTGCTCTGCAGCTGTCGCTCGCGGGTTTGGTCGGTAAACAGCAGGGTAAGTCCCTCTTTCTTACCCCTTTTCCCGCGGAGAGGAGAAATATTCAACCGGAAATCCATATTCTCATCTTCTTTTCGCTTCATTATTCCTTCAATACCAAGTCTTGGCTCGCCCTGGACATACGCCTCGTTAATTGCCTTTAGTACCTTTTTCCCAAAAGAGGCATTAAAAACCTTCTCAAAAGGTTCTCCCACCAGCTCCTCTTTTAAGCCCAGATGTTCCACTGCCGCTGGGTTAAAGTAATGGATCTGACCCTTTGCATCGGTAGTAATAAGCAGGTCGGTCATCGAAGCAAAAATATTCTCCTGATAGCGCTCCAGCAGTTCCACCTCCTTAAACTGCCTTTCGAGGTCTCGATACAGCTGCGCACTCTGCACCATTCCACTGGAGAGCCGCACAAAAGAGTCGAGAAAGTAAAACTCCTCGCTGCCGAAGAAAGCCTCCTCAGTGGCATTCAAAATGAGATACCCAAGTTGAGTTGTGGCGGTGACCAGAGGCAGAACAACAGCGCTGTTCATGGCTGGATTCAAAAATGCGGTGTGGAAAAAGGCAGGGTTGCGGGCAGACAGAATTAGGGTTTCCTCACACTCCTCAAGAAACTCCCACAACTCGTCATTAGATGAAAGCCGGGTTGGTACTTCAAAATCTCCCCGCTGCGCTTCTAAAGTAAGCAACCGGTTCCCCTCCCGCTCCTCGTACAAATAAAGGCAGGAAAGATCAGAGTGAGAAATATCGAATGTCTGATCAACTAATATTGAAAGTTGATTAGTCTTGCGTTGTTCATTCGCAACTAAAGACCCGGCCCGCACAAGCTCCTGGTATATCTGCTCATTTTTCATTGAATAACTCCCTAGTAAATCATAGTCCTGAATACAGGGCATAGCAAGTAAACTTTGGAAGTCGGTAGACGTCCAAAGTTTGAATTGCTGGTGTTATTAAAAGGTATTTGCCTTTTTTACGCTATCGGTATAGTATGCTCACATGCTGCATTCATTTTTCTTTTACGTAAAGTTCTGGCTTTTTATGGTAGTGAGCCTGGTAATGGTTCTACCGCTGTATATACTAAAGCTTTTCCGGCTGAAAAAGCTGGAAAACTCGTTTATTCTGTGGGCAACCACCAGTTGGGCTCGTTTTATTCTTCGCATCACCCCGGCGGAGGTGATAGTCCACGGCATCGATAAGTTGCCGCAGACCGGGAACCTATGCTTTGTGGCAAACCATCAAAGTGCCTATGACATCCCTCTTATTATGGCGGTCATTCCCCGTAACATCGGCTTTATAGCTAAGAAAGAACTTACCCTATTTCCGATTGTCAGTACTTGGATGCGCGCAATGCATTGTGTGTTTATCGACCGTAAAAGCCCCCGTAAAGCGGTCAAACAGCTTGAACAGGGAGTGGAAAATCTGAAAAAAGGACATTCAATGGTTATTTTTCCGGAAGGAACCCGCAGCCGATCTTCCAAAATGGGCAGCTTTCACACCGGCAGCTTAAAAATCGCCTTCCGCTCCGAAAGCACGATTGTCCCCATCACTATAAAAGACACATATACCCTGCGGGAAGAACACGACCGTATTACCCCGGGTAAGGTTGAAGTATTCATCCATGATCCGGTAACCACAGCCGGTCTCACCTCTGAAGAGCGGCGCCAACTAGCAAAGCAGCTGGAATCGACTATTGCTTCTGCGCTATAAACCCGCCCCCCATTTTCCTGGTGGAAAAAGGATTTCCCAGACAGTCCCTTTCCGGTTAAAAAGGGAAAACTGTCCGTCTAACTGAACAATAAGTGAATGAATAAGGTTCATTCCCAATGTAGAAGTCTTAGCAATATCAAAGTTATCCGGCAAACCGACTCCATTATCTACAATTTTCAGCATTAATTGCCCCGCCTGATGCCGCAGTTCTATGGTAATCTTCGGAAAGTCGATCCCCTCAAAAGCGTGCTTATATGCATTCATCACCAGCTCGTTCACAATAAGGCCGTAGGGCACCGAGAAGTCTATACCCGCAGGTATACTTTCTAGCCTGAAATCTACTTTAGGCGCTAACTCTTTAGAGATCACATCCAGCACCTGCATGCACAGCTCACGGGTATACTCCCCTAAATCTACCACTTCGATTTGCTCAGAAGCGTATAATTTCTCGTGAACCAAGGCCATCGCCTGGATTCGGTTCTGCATTACAAACAGCAGTTCCTTATTATGGCTATTCCCAACATTCATTGCTTCAAGGTTCAACATGCTGGAGATAATCTGCATATTATTTTTAACCCGATGATGCACCTCCTGCAGCAGCACATTTTTCTCGCGCAGTGAGGTTTGGAGTTTATGCTCTGTCTGTTTCAGATCGGTCATATCACTTATAAAACCATCGATTATAAAACTGCCGTTGTTGTACCAATAGGAGATTCGGGCATTTAAGCTTACCCAAATGACAACTTCGTCTCTTCGATAAGCTTCAAGCTCAAAATTCTTAACCTCTCCATCCTTCAGTAAGGCATCAAGAAATTGAGCTCTGCGTCCAGGACGATAATAGAGCGTATTTGCTAAATCCTTATAATAAGCAACAACGGACTCTGTATCATCAAAACCGAATATTCTGGCCATACTGTCATTTACAGTGATGAAGCGGCCCTCCGATGTGGACTGAAAAATGCCTATGGGGGCATTTTCAAACAGCTCACGGTGCTTCCGCTCACTCAGTGCCAGCTTTCGTTCTACCCGTTTGCGATCGGAAATATCACGATAGATACCAAATATACCAACGACCTTACCTTCTACCTCGATAGGTGCTCCTAAAATTGAAACCTCCACCGGCTGACCATCTTTTCGATGGCGAATAGATTCTGCATTTAGGTGCCGCCCGGCTTCAGCTTCTTCTGAAAAATGAACAGCTTCCGCATATTCTTCCCCGCCGGCTACCAGCATATCTATGTGCCGTCCCTCAACCTCCGCTTTTGTATAGCCAAACAAACGATAAAACTCTGGGTTGGCCTGAATCACTCGATTGTGCTCATCCAATAACACTATCGCCTCTGGGCTGTTTTCAAAAAGGCTGTTCAGATAAGCACTGTCAATGCTCGTTTCCATACTCATTACCACCAATGACAAAAAAATAGACAGTTAGTTTGGTTGCAGAACCCTATAACCCGGCAAGGATATCACTTACCGATGCCCCTGAACGTACATAGACTTCCTTATACTCATAGCTAAAAACCTGTTTAGCCGCTTCCATGCCGGCTTGCTCTTCCGAGTATCCCTGCTGCAGAAGAACTCCGACACGATGTGCCCACTTTTCGGCCTTATGGCGGGAGGGAATATGTGCGAGCCCATACTTCTCTTTTAAGAGAATGACACTACTTTGCATTAGTATCCAGTTTAAGTCCTTAACAGCAGATATTCAATAAAGAGGAGGAATTGAACCAAAAAAACTGGACGAATGAAGTACTTTGTACTTATCATAGAAATAGATTAAAAATGGAGGAGAGCTGAACAATGCGAAAATATGGAATAGCAATTGCACTGATTTTTATCTTTCTAGGCGGGGTTGTGACTGCCGAAGGTAATTTTGGACTTGGAGCCATGGTAGGCGAACCCTCCGGTATAACCGGAAAGCTGTATCTCTCAGAAAGCATTGCTGTAGACACGACAGTGTCCTGGTCTTTTATCAGCGATAAACTCTACATCCACTCCGATTATCTGCACCATTTTCCCGGAATATTCGGCTCTGATATCCCGACCTTAGCCGGATATACGGGCATCGGTGGAATGATTGAACTAAAGGATAACCCGGAAATTGGCTTAAGGATACCCTTTGGACTAAGTTATATGATCCCCGATACACCGGTAGAACTCTTTTTTGAAATTGTGCCAATGGTGTTACTGGCCCCCGAAACGGACGGAGCGCTGAATGGCGGCTTAGGTGCACGCTACTACTTCTAAATCCGCAGTATTACCTCAAGTTCGAAACATTTGCATTTGAAGCTTCTTTCTAAGATAATATGCCTCAGAGAGGCTATGACAGTTATTTTAGGAGTAAAGAGATGCCCAAAACAGCTATAGTTGTTGGAGCCGGTTTTGCCGGGCTTTCTACGGCTGCACTGCTTGCAAAGCAGGGAATGCAGGTTACCTTACTTGAAAAGAATGAAACTATAGGCGGCAGGGCTCGGCTTTGGAAGCATGCCGGCTTCACCTTTGATATGGGCCCCTCATGGTACCTCATGCCGGAGGTTTTTGAGCGCTTTTTTGGTCATTTTGACCGTAAGGTGTCCGATTATTACCACTTATCTGAACTCGATCCCTATTACAGGGTGTTTTTTAATCCCGGCGAATTCGCCGACATCACCCCGGACTATCAGAATACAAAGCGAGTGTTTGACTATTTTGAACCAGGCGGCGGGGAACAACTCGATACCTACATGGAACTGGCACGCTATAAATATAAAGTCGCAATGGATCAGTTTTTATACCGTGAATACAGCAGTATCTTTCAGTTTTTCAATAGGAAGATGATGAGGGAAGGACTAAAGCTGAATGTGCTTGATCAAATGGACCGCTTTGTAAGCCGATATTTTAAGGATCGCCGGTCAAAGCAGTTGTTAGAGTATGCAATGGTTTTCTTAGGTACCAGTCCCCAGAAAGCACCGGCCTTGTATTCCATTATGTCCCATGTAGATATAGATTTAGGGGTGCATTACCCCATGGGCGGGCTGGGTGCTGTAGCCAAGGGCTTTGCCTCTCTTGCTCGTGAGCAGGGTGTAAATATTAGAACTAACGCAGATGTAACCTCAATCCGCAGCAAAAACGGACAGATAGAAGGGGTGATGGTAGGCGATGAATATCTTACAGCTGACACCGTGGTGTATACCGGAGACTATCCGTACGCAGAGATGGAACTCCTGGATAAATCAAGCCGTTCCTTTGGTTCCCGCTATTGGCGCAGTCGAACCCTCTCGCCATCAATGTTTCTTATGTACATTGGCTTAGACAGAAAACTCTCCAATTTTAAACACCATACACTGTATTTTGAAGAAGATTGGACAAGACACTTCAAAACAATATTTGATTCCCCCGAATGGCCGCTTGATCCATGTTTTTACGTGAGTGTTATATCTAAAACCGATCCCCAAGCCGCCCCGGAGGGGGGCGAAAATGTATTTGTGCTGGTTCCGGTAGCCCCAGGACTGGACGACACTGATGAGAAACGCGAGGAGTATGCCGAGCACGTGCTGGACCACATTACCAGAATTACTGGAGAAGACCTGCGAGTACAGCAGAATGTGCAGCGGATTTTCAGCCACCGTGACTTTAAGGCAGATTATCACGCCTATCAGGGAACCGCGCTTAGCATGGCCCATACCCTTTTCCAAACCGCAGTATTCCGACCGCCTCACCACAGTAAAAAGGTTAAAGGGCTCTACTACACCGGCCACTATACGCACCCGGGGGTAGGTGTTCCAATGACCCTTATCTCCTCTGAAATCGTAGCCGGTGAGATACAGAAGAGCAGACAATAATAAATAGCCGCTCCCTCTATAACATTTCCTGGCTTAAAGTTTTGTTTGACATTCAGCATAAATGGATACACCATTTAAGAGAGAGGGTATGCTACAATGAGAAGTACTATTTTATTGCTGCTGACCTTACTATGTATTACCCCGTTTATATGCCCTCAGCAGGAAAATTATGATGCTGCACTCATCCCGATAG